>CAJUOR010000099.1 GCA_910588165.1 uncultured Thomasclavelia sp. | reverse complement strand
GACAACTTTTAAATGCGGGCAACACATCGCTACATCATAATTTTCCAAAACCTCACTAGCTTCACGAATCCCAATTTCCAACGAAAAGAAATCAAAGGAAACTTCATTCTCCAAGCCCCTTGCCTTCACTTCATTTTGTAATCTTTGGGTTAAGTAGCTTGATGACATTCCCGCCCCACAACAAATCACAACTCTTAACATTTTTAGACCTTCTTTCTTTTTTGTTATGGTCATTATAACATGAAAAATTATTTTTTTGTGTTTATTGCAGATTCTGCAATTTTTTCTTAGCTAGTAAATAAACAAGCTGATCGATGATCGCCTGCATACAAAAGCGATCATTAACACTATGCGAAGTCCAAGTGCTTAAATTCGTATCATCATATAATAGACAAATATCAGCTAAACTAGAAGCCTCTTTATTCCTTGTGATAATGATAATTTCCCACCCATATTGCGAGGCTAACTTTAAGGTGCTTTTGGCAAGATTTACTGTAGCACTAAATAAAATCATCAACCCAGAAGATTTATATAAATGCTCTTGTTGCAGTGTTACGTCTTTATAGGTTTTGGCATAATGTCCTAACGATAATAACTTTAACTGAAAATCCTCGGCAACTAATTGAGCGTAACGATCGCCACATAACAATATCTCCGTATGCTTTTCAATACATGCAAGCACCTGATTTAAGGTATCTTCTTTTAGCATTTGATAAGTGGCATCTAAACTTTTCTTAGCACTTTCTATAAGCTCATAGCGATCTTGCCAAGCCTTAAAATCGAAATAATAAGAAAGTCCCCTATTTTCCTGATAATCTTGAAAATAAGCCTTAAATTCAGCATAATGCTCAAACCCTAAATATTTGATAAAGCGACTGATGGTAGATGCATCAACATAGCACATTTTAGCTAATTGGCGATTTTGAAATGTGCCTAATACATCTAATTTTTGTAGCATCGTCTGCGAAATACGAACAAAAACCGCCTCTACATTTTCATCATTTTGAGCAATAGCTAAAAGCTTAGAAACATAATCAACATTCATCATTAACATCACCTATGAATATTTTAACATACTTCCTCATCCGTTAATACTTTATTTTACATAACATTCTATATCATCAAAACTATTCTTCAAGGTATTTCCCGTTATTGATTTTTAAGACTTTATCAAATTTTGCGACTAACCGCTCATCATAATCATGTGAAATCATCACGACAAGACGATTTTTATCCGCTAAAAACATATCAATAAAATATGGGCGGTTAATAACATCTATCGCCGAAAAAGCCTCATCTAACAAAACGATCGGTGTATTAGAAAGATAGACCCGCAATAATGATACCATCTGTTTTTCGCCATTGCTTAAATTCGTCGCATCTTTTTGTTTCATTAAATCATTGATTTTAGCATTAGGTTTGCTTTTTAGATAAGCATTCAAGGCATCCAAACGATAGGTTGAAAACATCGTAATATTATCTAAAACTGTCGTATCATAAATATGGTTCCCTTTATACACACCACTAAGCAAGTAAGCCAACTCTACATCTGCCATATCTTTCTCATCTAATAACAAATGGCCTTGCGTTAGACTAACCTGTTGATTGAT
>CAJUOR010000098.1 GCA_910588165.1 uncultured Thomasclavelia sp. | reverse complement strand
CTCTTTTTGAAAAATAAGGGACATTGTTTCAATATCACCCGTACCTCGTGTTTCAATAGGAATGTAGCCCGCAAAAGACCAATCATTTTCGATGTATTCCTTGATAATTTCTTCTGCTTTTTTAAAAGAATACCTTGATCCCTTTCCTAATCCATATCCACACAACTCAGACCTTACTCTTACAAATTCAACCTTTTTCATACCAAATACCTCCTCAAATTCAGTTTTATCTTTATTTACATTATATCATGCCGTTATATACATTGTCATTTCTTTTCCACTTTTAAAAAGCTGCTTATTTGCTTGTATTTTGTAAAAGGTGTTTTATTAGGCTTCTTCGCTTGTCGCATTTTTGTTGTAAATTACTTTCTCTCAATTACCATACTAGTAAATCCCATATCTATACAAATTTACCCTTTTTAAAGTCAAAAAAACCTCCGAATCGGAGGTTAAGCTGCTTGAATACCTGCATCTTCTAATTTTTTGATACCATATTCAATACGTTCAATGCTCTTTTCTTTACCTAAGATATGGGCAATTTCAATTGCACCACCCGGTGTGAATTTTTTACCGGTTAAAGCTAAACGCAATGGGAACAATAATTGTCCGTTTTTCATACCTTGTTCTTTAGCTAAATCCATTAAGCCATCATGAATAGCTTCTTGTGTCCATGTTTGCGTATTGGCAATCAAATCTTTAGCTAAATTCAATGCTTTCAAAGCAATCTCTAAAGTTGTTTTCATTTTCTTATGAACATATAATTCAATATCGTAATCAGGCATTTCATTGAAGAAATCAATCATTTCAGGAATTTCAGCTAATGTAGCCACACGTGGCTGTAAAATCTTACTGATTTCTAATTGATCAAATTCCGGATTTAAGTCACTGTAATAAGGTTTAGCTAATGCATCAAATGCTTCAATTGATTTCTCTCTTAAATAAATACCATTCATCCAAGTTAATTTTTCAATATCGAAAATAGCAGGTGCACGATTGATTCTGGAAACTGAGAAAACCTGACTTAATTCTTCTAATGAGTAGATTTCTTGCTCTGTTTCAGGTGACCAACCTAATAAGGCGATATAGTTTAAAATAGCTTCCGGTAAATAACCTTTTTTCACTAAATCTTGGAAAGATGCATCACCATTACGTTTTGATAATTTGTGCTGTTCATCTTTCATAACCGGTGCACAGTGGATATAAGTTGGAATTTCCCAACCGTAAGATTGATAAATCAAGTTATACTTAGGTGTTGATGATAAATACTCATTTCCACGCACAACATGGGTAATGCCCATCAAATGATCGTCGATGACATTAGCGAAGTTATAAGTTGGATAACCATCGCTTTTAATCAAAATACTTTCATCTAATGTATCGTTATCTACTTCGATATCACCGTACACTTCATCATGGAAACCAGTTTTACCAATTGGGTTAATCGTTTGTCTAATGACAAATTTTTCACCATTGGCAACTCTTGCCTCAGCTTCTTCCTTACTTAAGAAACGGCAAGGATCACTGAATTTATAAGATTTGCCTTCTTCGTTAGCTTCCTCTTTTTGACGTTCGATTTCCTCAGTATCGCAAAAACAGTAATGTGCGCCACCAAGTTCAACTAATTTTTTAGCGTATTCCATATAAATCGGTAAACGCTCAGATTGAACTAAAAATTTTCATCAAAAAATTTGGCTATTATAAAAATGATAGATACCTTTGCA
>CAJUOR010000097.1 GCA_910588165.1 uncultured Thomasclavelia sp. | reverse complement strand
TCATGGTCATTTATTTGGTCACCATGTTTTTCTAGGCTATAGTATCTGGATGGAACATTCAGCCAAAGATATGGTTCAGCACTTTTAACATTTTCTAATTGTTTGATTTTAGATATTGTGGATTTGTCGAGCGCTAGGTTAGTATAATCATCCATATTATAGTTTGGTTCCATGTGATCTTTTTTCACATAAAATAGTTCAGAATTATACATATCACTGATATTTAGTGTTTGTTCGCTAAAATTCGCAAAACCTGCCATCAGTAATAGAACCATTAAGCTAGTGCATAATGATGTCAGTAAAATAAATATGGCATTTTTGTAGGGAAAGTTTAAAAGATAACTGACGGCTAAAGAACGATAGAGCTTTTGTTTAGGACTATGCTTTGACCTTGAAGAAACCGCCTGACTGTTTGACTCTCTTTTTGCTTCATTTAGCACTACTAATGTATGATCTTTAATCGTATATTCATCATAATCATGGAAATACTCTGTTTCATGGGTTGCCACAATAACCATCTTATTTTGGACCACTAACTGTTGTATGGTTTGGGCAACTATCTTTTTATGCTGCTCATCTAACATAGAAGTAGGTTCATCAAAGATATATAAATCGGCATCTTTCAAAAGACAGCTCGCAAAAGCAACACGTTGACGTTCTCCACCTGACAGCTTACTGATTTTCTTATGCTTACTTTTTTCTAAGCCTAATATCTTTAATGTTTTGGCAATTTGTTGCAAAGGAATAAGATTGATTTGAGCACACCATTTCAAATGGTCTTCGACACATAAGCCATCAAGCAATTTTGTATCTTGGCTCATATAGGCAATCTTTCTTAGCTTTAGCTCATCTCTTTCTTTGACAGAAATAGTAGTTATATCCTGATTGTCCATCAGGTAAAGACAATGCATAGGGTCATTTAGAAGTGCAATTTCATTGAGCAGTGTTGTTTTGCCTGTCCCACTTTCCGAATGAATGAGGCATAAACGACCATTTTGAATAGATAGACTACCATCGGTTATAATAGCTCTTGAGCCAAATTTAAGGTCAATCTTGGTTAATTTAATCATACTAATCCTCCTTTCTTTATCATAGTAGTCAAAAAGCTTCTGCGAAATTCACAGAAGCTTTCCAATAAGTAAATTTCTATAGGTAATCATATTATTGTAATATGTACTTTTGTTTGAGTAAATTCACTTCTGAGGGTATTTAATAACGATGTTGAGTATAGACGTCATAGTATCTACTGCTAGTCCCCCCGAACGAAAAACTAACTGACGATTTGCATTCAATACCATTAGAAATTCCATAATGATTTATTGAAGTAGTACTTGCGGAATAATTTAAAGGTAGACTTTTAGTCCAATACCCACCTTCATATGTCGCATAATAGCCATCACAAACCTCCGCATAAGTCGTTAATGTAGCATAGGCACTATTCCATGGCTTAGTGGTGCTAGAATAGTCGGTATATGGTGCTGGTTTACGTGCGGAAACACTTACCAATAAAGCTAAACAAAGAGTTAAAGGGGCTAATAATTTCAATATTTTTTTAAACATTTTTTCTCCTTTCTGGGCAATCTTCTTGCACCTTGCACTTCAAACAGAATGATGTTTTTTTAAATTAGAGATGTCAGTCTTGTGAAAGAGTTTAGACAATTTCTTAAGATTATGGCCTTTTTATCAAAAACTCTTTTATTAACTTACTAGACATAATTAACTAAAATAATAAACGTATATCTGTCTGAATTTTCGCATCAATTCTATATCCGGATTATAAAATGTTTATGCGAGAATAGATT
>CAJUOR010000096.1 GCA_910588165.1 uncultured Thomasclavelia sp. | reverse complement strand
AGCCGGTTGTAATTGTTTCATCATAGGCTTCACTGTCAATAACCCATTTCTTTTCGGTTTTTGCAGGGTGGTGGATTGTATCAACGATTTCTTGTTTCCATTCTGTATGCCAACCACTAGCTTCGCCATTAGCTAAATGTTGTTTGCGATGCTCTAAAGAATTATTGGTAATATCAGCACCACATTGATTACAAATATCAACTGCATATTCATTATAGATTGGTTCGTCCCAAGCTTCAGAAACAGTTACAGTTTCATAATGACCTTTTTCCTCATGCTGAATATCTTTATATTCTGCAACAAATCTATGGGTATGAGTAGGGGAAGTAGGCTTCTTGTTGGTGTTGTTTGATGACGAATTGCTTGATGAACCGCTATTTGATGGTTTACTAGTATTGTTACTACTTGACGATGAACCATCATTATTTGGCTTTGTTGTGTCATTTGTTGATGATCCATCACTATTTGGTTTAGATGATGTAGAAGTATTGTCTTTTTTATCATCATCTTTCTTTGATTCTTCTTTTTTGTCATCAGAAACAACCTTAACTGTTACAACTTGTTTTAAATCTTCGGCTTTTTCATCTTTAACATCAATTAAATAGGTTAATTGATATTCCCCGGCTTTAGTTAGATCAACTTGACTGTCATCAACAGTTACTTCGTTGATATGTTCTTTATCGAATGTAATGCCACTTAAATAGTCGTATTTCTCTTTAGATGAGGTTAACTCTAAATCCTCAATACCCTCAACATATTGCATATAATCAATAGGATCCTCTTTTGCTTCGTTATCTTTTGATAAGAATTGGGTAGTTAAAAGACCGGTAATGATAATTGTAACAATGCCAATTGCTAAAAGCAGCCATTTGTTCTTTTTATCTTTTTGATTTTGTGGCAGATTGCCACAATCTTTATTTTCCATCGTTTCAGTCGCACTATTGGTTTCTGTATCAGTAGCTTCAGCTTGTTCGATAGCTTCTGTTTCTAAAGTGATCTTATCTTCCTTTTCATCATTTAGTATATCTTGATTGATGTTTTCATCTTTGTTTGTCATAAAATTCATTCCTTTCATGTTCATTTTAGCATATATCTTGCATTGTGGCAATTTGCCACAATCCTTTTGCTATCATTGAATTTTTAAACAGTGTTATTTATTTTTGTTTGCTAGTTTTTTACATGTTTTTATGTATATTATTTGCCAAATAGATAATAATACGTATTGATTTAATACGTATTATTATGATATAATAGATTTGCAAGGAGGAAATAATATGCCAATGAGCTCTAGGGATATGGAAAAGCTTATCCTTGCTGACGGTTGGGTGTTGAAAGGTCAGGTGGGTTCCCATCGTCATTACATACATCCTTCCAAGAAAGGAAAAGTTACTATCCCCTTTCATTCAAAAGATTTAGCAAAGGGTACAGAACTTTCCATTTTGAAGCAAGCTGGTCTTAAATGACTGGCTCCGCTTCTTCAAACAAAGGAGGTATAATTTATGTTATCTATTTATCCAGCATGCTTTTACAAAGAAGATAATGGATATTCCGTTATTTTTCCGGATTTGAATTACCTTTCTACTTGTGGAGATTCTTTAGAAAACGTAATGAATATGGCGATTGATTGTCTAGCTAGTTATATATATTCCTCTAAATTAGACAATGAACCTCTTGCTTCTCCATCAAGTTTAGATGCCGTAGATCCAATGGCTGTCGCTAAAGAAATCGGATTTGAAGCAACAGATTATTTTGTAAATTTGGTATCTGTCAATGTTGAAGAATATGCAAAATCACATTTCAGCAAATCTGTGAAAAAAACATTAAGTATTCCTGAGTGGCTTAATCGTGAAGCAATGAACAAAAATATCAATTTCTCTCAGGTACTGCAAGAGGCTTTGATTTCAAAATTACGCTCTTTATAGCATTATCTTCTGCACTCTTAATTGAGTGCTTTTTGCTACCCTATCTTTATCAATGGTATGTGAACTAATATCAGATAACCATTTAGCCGTACAATTCTTCACATTGACAAGATATCAAAACATACTTCGTTTTATTAGACGAAAACACAAAAAAGAACATTAAAAGATTTACTTATGCCCTTATTTATGGTATAATATAGTTGTTAGATAGAATAAAAAAAGGAAAAAATCTTCGCAGAGATTTTTTTCATCACCAAAATCGATGTATAAGGGACATCAATTAAGGGAGTTTATAACTCATACAATTATTATATCATTTAAAGATATGATAATCAAGAGTTTAAACATCAATAATTAGATTTGTCGCTATTCATCGAATTGGTGAATAGCTTTTTGTATATTACAACGCAACCATACTACTATGGTTCGGGTAGTTTTTAATGGAGCGAGTGATGGGAATCGAACCCACGTAGTCAGCTTGGAAGGCTGAAGTTCTACCATTGAACTACACTCGCATTATTGGTGACCCGCAGGCGATTCGAACGCCTGACCCTTTGATTAAAAGTCAAATGCTC
>CAJUOR010000095.1 GCA_910588165.1 uncultured Thomasclavelia sp. | reverse complement strand
GATTGAATTTGCCGGTTTAGGTGTTGCGATGGGCAATGCACAGCCCCAAGTCAAAGAAGTTGCTGATTTGATTACGTTATCTAATGATGAGGACGGTATTTACGAAGTGTTGAAAAAATATGTTTTGGAGGTGGACTAATGTTACCTCAAGATCCTATGATGTTACTTAGTGTTATCAATATGAAGCTAAGAGATCAATATGAAAGCTTAGAAGCTTTATGTGATGATATGGACGTTTCAATTGATGAAATTACAGTAACATTAGCTAATATCGGTTATACTTATGATCAAAACAATAATCAATTTAAGTAGGAAAAAGCTATAACTTCCAAAAGGAGTTATAGCTTTTTTGGTTCTATGTTATGGTAAATAAACAACATTCTATCTTTACCGTTCATATCTTTTAGAATTTTAAATGGGGTATTTGGGAAGTAATGGTTCATCTCTTTTTCCATATCTTCTTTTTGATCAAAGCCCATTTCAAAAGCTAAGATAGCTCTTTCCTTTAAAAGAGATTGAACCCCTTCAAAGATTTTACGATAGAAATATAAGCCATCTTTCCCACCGAATAAGGCAACATGAGGTTCGTTGTTTTTAACTACAGCTTCAATGTCTTGTTCTTGGGGAATATAGGGTGGGTTAGAGATAAATATATCAAATTTCATGTCTTGATCTAATAATGGCTGCAACATATCGCCTTGCATAAAGTCAATTTCAACACCTATATTTTGGGCATTCTGTTTAGCGACATCTAAGGCCTCAAAAGAAATATCTGTCGCCGTAACGTTTAGACGTGCTTCTTCGGCTTTTAAAGAAATCGCAATCGCTCCACTGCCTGTTCCGACATCAACGACATCTAAGGGGATAGAGGGTTCAAAATAATCATCGATATGATAGAGAATATTTTCAACTAATTCCTCTGTTTCATAACGAGGAATTAAAACATTTTCATTAACGATAAAATCTCTGCCAAAGAAAGTTTCAACACCTTTGATATATTGGACAGGGTATCCTTGCATATATAAAGCCATCGCTTTCTCAAAAGATTCTAATAATTCAGGTTCGACCTCCTCGTCCATCATCAAATAGAGTTGATGAGGTTCTTTTTGAGCTAGGTGATAGAATAAAACTTTAGGGACATTTGAATCTTTATCTGTTTCGGTTAATTCGTTTTCATAGCGGCGAATGACTTGTTTATATGTTGGCATTGTCATTCAACAGCTTTAAACGCTGATCCTCGTTGATTAAAGCTTCGATAATGTTACCCATGTTTCCTTCCATAATACGATCTAATTGTTGAATCGTTAAACCGATACGATGGTCAGTTACACGGTTTTGAGGATAGTTATAAGTACGAATCTTTTCACTGCGGTCACCGCTTCCGACCTTTGTTCGTCTTTCAGCACCTAATTTTTCCTCTTGTTCTCTTTGAATAGCCTCGTAGATACGGGCACGTAAAGCTCGCATAGCTTTATCACGGTTATCATGTTGACTGCGTCCGTCCTGGCTGCTTGCGACAATCCCGGTTGGAATATGGGTGATACGAACAGCTGAATCGGTTTTATTGATATGCTGTCCACCTGCACCACTGGCACGATAGGTATCAATACGCAAGTCGCTTGGATTGATTTCAACATCGACTTCTTCAACTTCCGGCATAACTAAGACTGTAGCTGTTGAAGTGTGGACACGACCTTGTGTTTCCGTCTTTGGAACACGTTGGACACGATGAGCACCGGATTCAAATTTCATCTTTGAATAGGCACCGTCCCCTTTAATCATAAATGAAACTAATGAAAATCCACCTGCTTCTGATTCGCTCGCATCTAACGTTTCAATTTTCCAGCCTTGAGATTCACAGTATTTAGTGTACATTCTAAATAAATCTCCTGCAAAAATATTGCCTTCATCGCCACCGGCTGCACCACGAATTTCCATAATAACGTTTTTATTGTCATTTGGATCTTTCGGAATTAACTCTACGTGTAACTTTGATGTTATTTCCTCAAAGCGAATATTCAATTCATCAATTTCCATTTTAGCCATTTCGATAATATCTTCATCATCACTTTCATCAAGTAATTCTTTGTTGGCTTCTATTTCGCTTTCTAGGTGTTTATATTCTTGATATAGATCATAGGCAGCTTGCAATGAGGCCTGCTCTTTTGAGGCTTCTGTCATACGTGCAATATCATTTCCGATATCCGGATCCATCAAAACCTGAGTCAATTCGTTGTAACGTTTTTCGATTGTTTCTAAACGTTCAATCATATTGTCCATTGTTTCTACCTCCTTATCATTCATTTAGCTTTCTTATTATATAATAAAACCGCTCGCTTGTAAAAGGAAAAAACACTTATTGCAAGTGAAGTGAACCCCTCTGGTTGGACAATCAACTGGAGGGGTTCACTTCAAATTTAAAGGTGGTTTTAAAAATTACGTATAAACTTTAAAGGGGGACTCTGGTCATAGCAAATTTTAAATTACCAAAATAAGCCTATTTTTTTGTGCTTATAAATACAAAAATAGAGAATATAGACTAATATTTTTTTTAAAACATGAGATAGATAAAAAATTTATATTTTTGACTTGCATTTTCATATATAAATTGGTATACTAAATTCGTAGATATGGTACGCAATTACATACCATTTGCCCGGGGTATGTTGTACCAAAATATGAGGAGGAAGAAAAATGACAGTTAGTGAAAAAGTAGAATTAATTAAATTTGATGAAGAAAAGTATTTAAGTGATGGTCGTGTAGTTGTTGAACAACGTCAGGAGGCTGAAGAGTTAGCTAGTCGTATTCACCAACAAGGTTAT
>CAJUOR010000094.1 GCA_910588165.1 uncultured Thomasclavelia sp. | reverse complement strand
AACCGCTGACCCTCTGCTTGTAAGGCAGACGCTCTCCCAACTGAGCTAAGCCTCCGAAATGGTGACCTGTACGGGATTCGAACCCGTGAATGCATGCGTGAAAGGCATGTGAGTTAACCGTTTCTCCAACAGGCCACTGGCGCTTGAAGTAGGACTCGAACCTACGACCGATCGGTTAACAGCCGATTGCTCTACCAACTGAGCTATTCAAGCAACTACTTATTTATCAGTGCTTGTATATAATATCATAGGCTTTTATATTATGCAAGTATTTTTTTAATTTTTTTACATTTTTTATGAAAGCTATTTTTTCATAAAAAAAGAATAGATTTCAGCACCTATTCTTATAAACGTTGGATATATAAATCGCCATTGTGAATCCACCCTAGCTTTTTAAAAGCCCGATAAATACTGTAACACATGACGATTGGCAACAAAATATCAACAACAATAATCATCAGCCAATAGCTACTTCCCATAGTTGAAGCAATAGATAAAGGACCGGCAAACGCCATATTACCCATTCCTGCACCGTAGGTTGTGCCTGCCATTTTTAATACCAAAACAGATAAAAGTCCGGTTATAATACTTGTCAATAATGGAGGAATGATAATCAAGGGGTGCTTCAAAGCGTTTTTAAACTGCAATAACGGTGTCCCTAAAGCTACCGCAATCACATTTCCAATATCATTATCGTCCATGCTCATTGTCGCTAACCCCATGGCAAAAGCACAAGCTCCGGCAATCGCTGCCCCACTCGCTAATCCCGACAAGCCTAAAGCAGTGCTGATACTCAACATCAAAAGCGGCATCACACTAAGAAGTCCCATCAACATAGCCACTAAAATGCCCATTAACCACAACGGTAAAGTCAAAGCTACACCAACTTGTGATATAAGCCAATCAACACCTAAATTGATATAAGGTGCGACAAACTGTGCCATGAATCCTGCGGTTATCAAGGTAAGTGTCGGTACTAAAAAAATGTCAACAGGTGTTTTGTCATGGCAAAAATGTCCGACATAACAAGAAATCATAACGGCGATGTAAGCACAAAGCGGCCAAGCAACACTATTACTCATACAAATTGCACCGGCTAAAGCCGCAGATAATAGCACAATGCCACTAGCACCCGTGGCATAAGCAACCCCAACACCAATAGCCGGACCTGCCAAGCTCGAAATACTGTTCCCCCATACTTGTAATACAGATATATTTAAAAGATCAGAAAGGAAATTCAAAAATGCCCCAATCACCATCGTCACAAATAAGCCGTATGCTAATCCATCAAGTGATTTCAAAATTTGATTTTCCTGTGTTTTTCTTCTTTTAGCCATGCAACATACCTCCTTCAAACTGCTTTATATTATACCATTTTCGACAAAAAAAGCATAGATATATTCATCTATGCTGTAAGATTTTTAACCCATGTACCTTTTCTTAAATAATAAACTGCCACAGTGAGCTTAATCACATCTAAGAGTTCTACAATAATAAACAAGACAACCAAAGATGGCGGAAAATAGATTGATATAATGGTTGAAATAAGCACACTAGCTCCCCATAAAAAACCTGAATCCATGATTAAAGTCGAACGAGTATCACCGCCTGCTCGCAAAGTAAAGAAAACGCAGACATTGATAACATAAACAGGTAAAAGACAACCTTTAATGCGAAGTAAAGTTGTAATTGTTGTATTGATGGTTTCATCAAAATTATATATATAAGGAATATAAGCTGCCGCAATATAAAGAATCAAACCTATACCGGCAGAAACCATCATACCAAAAGCAATCAACTTATAAGCATTTTCTCTAGCTTCCTCTAGCTCATTTGCCCCTAAACGTTTACCTATCAAAATACTAACTGCCGAAGACAGTCCACCAAAAATAATAAATGCAATATTGATTACTGTATCGACAACCGTCAGTCCTGCTATTAGGTACTCGTCAACACGCATATATGATTTAAATACCATAGCCATTCCGACAGAATATAATATTTCGTTAGCCGTCAAAGGAATAGCCTTATTTAACATATTTTTCAACAAGCTAAAATCCAAACGAACCATGCCCTTGAAATCCCAGTAGAAAAAATGTTTTTTTCGCCACAAGACAATCGCATAAATCGTCATTTCAACAACACGAGCAACTAACGTTGCAATAGCCGCACCTTTTACACCTAAAACCGGAAAGCCGAAGTTACCGTAAATCAAACAATAGTTTAAAAATGTATTGGTAGCAACAGTTACACTTCCTACTTTAAGCTGAATCGCATTTATGCCCACAGCACGCAAAGCCATGACTGCTGTAAAGGAAACAGCTGTCGGAATGTAAGAATATTTAATCACACTTAAATAGTCATAACCAAGATTTAAAATCTCAGATGTTTTAGTAAATAGACCTAAAATAAAAGTTGGAAATAAGGCAGCTAAAAACATAAAGAAAACTGCCGCCAAAAGACAACCACTCATATTGATATTAAAAACATCTTGGCATTTACGATGATTCTTAGCCCCATAATACTGCGCAATAAAAATTCCCGCAGCACCGCAAAAGCCAAACATTGTCGAGTTGAAAATCATGTAGAACTTATTCGCAACTGTTACACTTGTAAGTGCCGAAGCCCCAACACTACCAATCATGACATTGTCAATCAAATTGACAAATGAAGTTACAAATTGCTGCAACATGATAGGTAGAGCAATTGCAATCGCTTCTTTGTAGAAATCCTTTGTCCCAATAAATCTCTTTAGTTTCATAGCTATCCCCCTTCTCTAACTAAAATAAAAAAGGCTTCTTCAATGAAGAACCTTCATAAACTAAATGGTGGAGCCAAGGAGGATCGAACTCCTGACCCCCTGCGTGCAAAGCAGGT
>CAJUOR010000093.1 GCA_910588165.1 uncultured Thomasclavelia sp. | reverse complement strand
TTTTTGACTGCCTTGCCATTATAGTACATTCCTTCACCCTTTGCAACTCTTTTTTTCCTTTTTTTATGTTTTTTGTCTTTCTTTCTCTTTTTTATCGCTTTATTTTTTTCCCGTATCTTCTTTCTTAGTTTTCTCTATCCTTTTTCTATGAGTATATCGCTCCACAATATATCCTTGTTATCTTATTATCTTGTTAATCTATTTTCTTAATTTATCTTCTTAATTTATTTCTTTAACCTACTTTTCAGGATTTTTAATTTATTACACTCATATTATATCAATATTAAAACTATACCTCATCAATTCTTAAATTTACTTACTCATACATCGCACGATATTTTTCCATTAATTCCTTAAATATTTCACCGTTTGTAGGTGGTGTATATGTAACCGCATTTGCACCGGCTTCAATAACAGTTGCGATTGTTTCATCTGTTGGTCCACCTGTGGCAATTAACGGAATTTCAGGATATAATGCTCTAACTTTACGTACCAACTCTGCTGTGTGTGCGCCCCCTGAAATATTTAAAATATCAGGCTTGGTTTTTTCAATACGTCTTGAATATTTTCTTTGAGTGAAGCAATCGTAAGAACAATCGGAATATCAATTTCTTCTTTGAGTTCTACAATTAAATCTGTTTTAGTCGGTGCATTTAATACGATTGCTTGAGCACCATGAAGTTCGGCATCTAAAGCAATGTTTTTGACACGTGGTCCACCTGTTGTGCCACCGCCGACACCGGCAAATACCGGTCGCTTGGCAATTTGAATAATACTTTGCATAATCTCAACAGTTGGTGTAAAAGGATAAACCGCAATAATCGCATCAGCATTACAGTTGGCAATGATGGCTACATCTGTCGAAAATAATAATGATTTAATTCTTCTGCCATTGATAATAATCCCGCTTGCTTTATAAATGACTTCCGGAACGGTCACACTGTGTGCTCGTAATCGTGAATTTATTCTTGGGGCTGTTGTTTTCATCTAATCACTCCTCTTTTTATTTATCATTATAATACAAAATTGTGACTTTATTGTGTATTTTGAAAAATTTCGACATTTTTTTCTTTCTTGATGCTTTATACTAAACACCGTGGACTATGAAAAAGAATTATTCTCCCTAATACCAAATCCCAACTATACATAGTCTCATAGCTTATCTTTATAAGCTAAAAAAGGGTCGGCTATTCGCCGACTCTTTTCTTTTCATTGATTTCTTCTAATAGCTTAGCAACAAACGCATCAAATTCTAATGTATTTTGAGCTTGCTTACCATATTCACGATAAGTAACTGTGCCATTAGCAGCTTCATTTTCACCTAAAACCAATTGATATAAAACTTTTTGCATCTGAGCCTCACGAATACGATAACCTAACTTTTCTTCGCGATCATCTAATTCAACACGAATACCTGCTGCCTCTAATTTAGCAACAACCTCTTTAGCGTAAGCTAAATGGAATTCGTTTTTAACCGGTAATACCTTTACTTGAACAGGTGCTAACCAAAGTGGGAATGCTCCGGCAAAATGTTCAATTAAGATACCGATAAATCTTTCGATTGAACCGAAAATAACACGGTGGAGCATAATCGGTCTTTGTTTTTCACCATGATGATCAACATAAGTTAAATCAAATCTTTCAGGTAAGTTCATATCCAACTGAATTGTACCACATTGCCATACACGTCCTAAAGAATCTTTAACATGGAAGTCCAATTTAGGTCCATAGAAAGCACCATCGCCCGGATTTACTTTATAATCTTTACCGGCTGCTTGACAAGCTGCCGCTAGGGCTGCTTCACTTCTTTCCCAAATCGCTAAATCACCAATATATTTTTCTTCCGGTCTTGTGCTTAATTCAATATCATAAGATAAGCCTAAACTGTTATAAACACGATCGATAAAACCGATTAAACGAACAACTTCACTTTCGATTTGTTCCGGTGTCATGAAAATATGAGCATCATCTTGAGTGAATGTACGTACTCTAAATAAACCATTTAAAGCACCACTAGCTTCATGACGGTGTACCTGTCCTAATTCACCCATGCGAAGTGGCAAGTCTTTATACGAATGCAAACCATTTTTATACACTAACATACTGCCCGGGCAGTTCATTGGTTTAATCGCAAACTCTCTATCATCAACAGATGAAGTGTACATATTCTCTTTATAGTTATCCCAATGTCCTGAAACTTCCCAAAGCTCTTTTGACATCATGATTGGTGTTTTGATGAAAATGTAGCCCTCTTTTGTATGTTCTTCATACCAGAAGTTTTCTAAAATATTTCTTAAAATCATGCCTTTTGGTAAAAAGAATGGCATACCCGGAGCATAGTCACTCATCATAAACAAATCTAATTCACGCCCTAATTTCTTATGGTCGCGTTTTTTAGCTTCCTCTAATAAATTCAGATGTTCTTCTAAAGCTTCTGGTGTTTCTAAACATACACCATAGATACGTTGAAGTACCTTATTATTTTTGTCCCCTTTGAAGTACGCTCCTGAATGCTTCAACAACTTAAAGTTACGGCATTTTTTTACTGTATCGACATGAGGTCCGCGACATAAATCAACAAAATCACCTTGTCTATAACAAGTGATATTGCCATCTTCTAACCCATTGATTAAATCAATTTTATATGGATCGTCTTTAAACATTTCTAAAGCTTCTGCCTTAGAAATTTCTTCTTTGACAATGCGCTTACCGTCTTTACAAATTTTCTTCATTTCTTTTTCGATTTTTGGAATATCATCATCTTTAATCACATAGTCCCCTAAATCAATATCGTAGTAGAAGCCTTCACTAACAACGGGTCCAACCCAAAATTTAGCTTCCGGGTTGTTGGAATTCTGCGTATGCTCCGCGATGAAATTCCAATACCTGCG
>CAJUOR010000092.1:2506-2958 GCA_910588165.1 uncultured Thomasclavelia sp. | reverse complement strand
ATAGATGAAAAATCACAAAGAAAGGAGTGATCATGTGTATTTAAAAAACAGAATTGTAGCTGTTACATTGCTAATATCACTGTTGACCGGTGCTTCAGCTTTTCCCTGCCCTATTCAAAAAGCAGTCGCAAAAGAGAAGCCCAACTCTCATGATGTAGCTGACACTGAAACAGCTTCGATTACGATTGTCGCTAATAAAGGGCAATCTATAGTAGGAAAACAATTTGAATTGTTTAAGTTGTTTGATACAGAAAATGCTTTTGGTGGCGAAAGTGTCAATTATACACTCAACCCGAAATATGCACCAGCTTTAAAAAAGTTAGTTGGATTTCAGCTAGATATTGAAGCAGACAAAGTCCATGAGTATCAAGTTATAGACTATATTCAAACGTTAAATCATTATCAAGTCGAAGGAGCTACAAAAAAACAAGAGAATGAAGGTAGATATTCAG
>CAJUOR010000092.1:0-2496 GCA_910588165.1 uncultured Thomasclavelia sp. | reverse complement strand
TCCTTGAAGAATTAAGAGAAGAAATGAAAATTCAAGGTATGACCGGTGAAATTTACACAGCTACTGCCGAAAATACTGTGATGTCAGACAACGGTCAAGAGATGTTTGTTATTGAAGATTTAGAATATGGATATTATCTGACAGACGAAGTTACTGAAAATGATGGTTTACATCAGGCTTCAGCTTTAATCATGGTCAATACCTCTAATCCCGACGCTTTAATCAATATCAAATCGGACTATCCTCAACTGATTAAAAAAATCCATGAAGATGATAATGATATAGGCTGGAACGATATTGCCGATTATGAAATCGGGCAAACCGTCCCCTACCAATACAAAACTTTTGTACCAAATATGAGTGGCTACCATTCCTGCTACTTTGCCTTCCATGACAAAATGGATAGAGCCCTGTCCTTCGATGAAAACTCGGTCAAGATTGAAATCTTCGATGACTGGAAGCACTATATCTTGTCGGAAGATGAATATAGGGTCATTGATGAGCCTGATAAAGATACTAGCTTTAAAATTGAAATCAACGATTTGAAGCGTATCGTTGATAGAGAATGGTCAGAAGAACTCAACGGCAATAGAGAAGCGTCCTATGGACAACAAATTATCGTAACATACAATGCAACACTAAACGATAATGCTTCTTTTGATACCGGACGTCCCGGATTTGAAAATACCGTACGCTTAGAGTTTTCAAATGATCCAGATTTTGATGGACAGGGAAAAACCGGTTTTACTCCATGGGACACAGTAGTTTGCTTCACGTTTAAATTAAACGTTAGTAAAATCAATAACTACAATAAGCCGTTAGAAAATGCAAAATTCAGACTTTACAGCGATGAAGATTGCGAAAATGAAGTATTCGTTAAAGAAGCCGATAACGGCTATATCGTCATCAATCGGGACAGTCTAGGTGGTAGCGACCATATTGGCGGAACAAAGCCAGATGAAGCGGTTGAAATGAGATCGAATGAAGATGGCTTATTTAGTATCATTGGTTTAGACAGCGGTACTTACTACCTAAAAGAAACAGACAGTCCAGACGGCTATCGTGAACTGGAAAATCCGATCGTATTAAATGTAAATGCAACTTATACTTCTAACAGAAATATCTATGTACAAGGCGACGGAGCAACAAATAAAGCATTAAAATCATTCACTTCTTCTGCCCATATTAAAGAGTTCTTGGATCTAAATTGGAAAGAAGATGACCAAATTTTAACCACAGATATTGAAGATGGTTCTGTTAATCTGACAGTTATCAATACAGTGCTGAAGCAATTGCCGGCAACCGGTGTAACTGATGGCTTGATGATATTTGGTATCGGTATAACATTGGCCACTACATCTATTGCTCTCATGTTAGCCAAAAAGAAAAAAAGGATAAAATGCGATGAAACTAAAACTGAGTAAAGCTCTCATCGGCATGACGCTTATATCCTGTTTAGTTTTAGGAGCTTGGCGAATGCTAAAATCAGTGCAGCACTCGGCTACTTTATCTACCTATCAAAATCAAGTAGCAAGTCTTGATACTGAAAAGTATGATAACTTAAAGAAAAAAGCAATCAAATACAATGATGTATTATACCAGACTCAAGGTATGTATATCCTAGGAATGACAGATGAGTATTTATCTGATAAATCATACCATGAAATGCTGAAGGTTGAAAAATCAGAAGTCATGGCACGAATCAATATACCTAAGATTAACGTCAAACTTCCTATTTATCACGGTACAAGTGATGAGGTATTAGCGAATGGTATAGGACATTTACAAACTAGCTCACTGCCCATCGGTGGTGAAAATACGAGGGCAATTTTAAGTGGACATCGTGGCATGGCTGAAGCTGATATGTTCACACGTTTAGATGAGTTGATAGTTGGTGATTTAATTTTTATTGAAGTTTTAAATGAGAAGTTAGCTTATGCTGTAACTGATACACAAGTGATTTTACCTGAAGAAACAGAAACACTTGATATTGTAGCCGGTGAGGATATGTTGACGTTAGTCACGTGTACACCGATATATACCAATACCCATCGCCTTATTGTGAATGCAAAACGGATTGACTATATTGAGAGCATGGAAAATAGTCAGGATAAGATTATCTTTCCTAAAAATCCGTTTGTTTTAATTACTTATTTAATGCCGGCAATTACTATAGGATTATTGATCTATTTGATTGATGATAGATTTAAAAGAAAAAGAAAGGAAAATGTAGAATGCGAAAAAAACAAAAAAGTATGAGATTTCTTAAAATGCTTAGTATTGCATTGATGTTGAGCTGTTTATCTTTATCTGTATTTGCTCAAGAAAATCTTCCTATCATTACAGATGATGAACAACTCGAACAAATTGAAAACACCAGACAAGGCAGTATCCTTGTTCATTTAAATGACACGGATAATCTTCTTCCAAAACAAGAGGTAGAAATAGCTTTAGTAAAAGTTGCGACAGTAACCGGTCAAGGCTATGAGTTAACAT
>CAJUOR010000091.1 GCA_910588165.1 uncultured Thomasclavelia sp. | reverse complement strand
TTTAAAGAGCTTAAACTCATAGATGAAAGTGTTGATGAGAATATGACGACTTTTGAAGGGTTGTCGCTCTTATTGGAAAGAATGGATATTGCTGATGAAGATAAGTGGATGCTACAAACTGTTTACTTACACCTTCATGGCTATTTAAAACGTTTTTGCGGACTAGTTAATCAGATTGTGGATTGGCTGATGGCCTTTGAAGAACAAATTTGTCAAGAAGAAGCATTATTTAATAGTTATTGGACACAATATGTGGAACAGCACGACTTTTCAGATTATTTATCCAAACGTTTAAATATTGCAGTGAAGGCTGACACTACTCAAATTTGGATTGTTCCTTCATATTTTGCTTGTTCACGAATTGTTTATGAATATAGGCAAGATACAATTATGTATGTTTATATTGGTATGATTTTAGATCAAACGTTTAGTTTTGAGAAAAAATATGAAACACCGTCTTTGCTTTGCAGTCATTTGAAGCTTTTAAGTGATCCAAGTAAATTTGAAATTTTGCGGGTCATCAAAGAAAAATCTCACTATGGTAGTGAATTGGCTAAAATCTTTCATTTATCTACGCCAACGATTTCGCATCATGTTCAGGCTTTGGAAAATGCGGGATTTATCAAAAGTGAGAAGAAGGACAATCGAACTTACTATAGTATGGATATAGATAGACTAAGCTTATTTTTGGCACAAATTCATCATATGCTGATAGAAAGGGAGAAAGAGGAATGAAATATCCGGTTAAAAAAATGTATGACACTCAACAAGAACGTTTAAAACAAGAAGGTTATGAAGTCTTTGCACCAGAGTTTTTTGAGGAAGCATTACTCAATTTTATGTCTTGTTTAGGCGATTTATATCAGGCGGTTTATCAAAAGGCTAATCGTAAAGATGTTATGTTGATATATGTTAAAGGTTTTAAAGCTGTTTTAAATGTCGGTATTTCTTTGCAATGTCAGGAAGATATTAGCCAACCGACTTTAGCGGAATCGAATCTTTTTTTCCGCAATCAGTTGTTTAAGACCTATGAGTGTGCTTTGAGTTTAAGATATGTCCTTAAAGATCATAGCTTTTATGCCATGTTTTCAAGCTATTTAGGACTTGGACAGGTTTTAAACTTGAATTTTGACGATGTTCATTATGTTTATGAAAATGAAAGATAGGAAGATAAAATAGGAGGATAAAGAAATGGCGAATCATGAATTTTTAGAAAAAATTACATTGGCCCCGGGAACTAGTGGCTTTGAAAAGCAGGCAACACGTGTGATGAAGGCCTATTTAGAAGATTGTGTTGATGAATTTCAATATGATAATCTGGGTAGTTTAGTCGCTGTAAAAAAAGGAACAGGAAATTTAAAAGTTTTAATGACAGGACATGTTGACGAAATCGGTTTTGTGGTTAAGGGGATTGATAAGCAAGGTTATATCAAAGTCCATCCTCTAGGTGGCTGGTTTGGTAAAAATATTTCTTCTAGTTTGATGATGATTACAACACGTGAAGGTAAGGAAATTAAGGCTGTCTTTGGTTCAAGTATGCCTAGAAATTTATCACCGGAACAGCGTAAACTAGCGCCGGTACCATCAGATGCTTTATTGGATATCGGGGTTGAAAGCAAGGAAGAAGCCGAAAGCTTAGGTATTCGAATCGGTGATCCGGTAACACCGGTGAGTGAATTTTCAGTAATGGCTAATCCTAAATACTTGATGAGTAAGGCATGGGATGACAGAGCGGGTGTAGCTGTTATTTGTGAAGTCATGAAGAATTTAAAAGATGTGCAAACGGAAGCGAGCATTTATGCAGCAGGTACAATTCAAGAAGAAGTTGGGTGTCGTGGGGCTAAAACAGTAGGGCAAATGATTCAACCTGATGTTGCCTTTGCTTTAGATGTTTGTTTTTCAAATGATGTTCCTGAAGAGGGAACGATGAATGATGTCAAATTAGGTTGTGGGGTTGTTTTAGGTGTGCTTGATGGCAGTGTGATTGCTCATACCGGTTTGCTTAAGAAAATGGAAAGTGTTTGTGAAGAATTAGGTCTACCTTATCAGTTAGATGTTTTACAAGGTGGTGGCACTGATTCCGGTGAACTTTCTAAAGTAGGTGCCGGTGTTGTCAATATGACATTATCTATTCCTTCAAGATATATGCACTCACATAGAACTATTATCTGTGAAACAGATTTAGATGCAACGGTTAAAGTTTTGACTGAATTCTGTAAACAAATCAATGAAGCGCTGTTAGAGGAAATTAAACAAGATAAACAGTAAATATGATAAAATTAACACTTATTTATAAACAATCCTAAGCAATAAATAGGTTTACTAAAAGCTCTGGTAAAAGTCGATTAACCAGAGTTTTTTTATTTTATTTTGTAAATGAAAATAAAATAATTTTTCAATTTTCTCTTGCTTTTTATAAATCTCTATGGTATTATATACAAGCGTTAAGAAAACTTCATAAGAAATATTCACTTGCTTGAATAGCTCAGTTGGTAGAGCAATCGGCTGTTAACCGATCGGTCGTAGGTTCGAGTCCTACTTCAAGCGCCAGTGGCCTGTTGGAGAAACGGTTAACTCACATGCCTTTCACGCATGCATTCACGGGTTCGAATCCCGTACAGGTCACCATTTTTTTATAGGGGCGTGGTTCAATGGTAGAACAGAGGTCTCCAAAACCTTTGACGCGGGTTCGATTCCTGCCGCCCCTGCCATTAAACAAAATTATGTCGAACCATCGACTTTTTTTCTTACCTCAAATATATTCAATATTTATATATTTTCTTAGTCACATTGCAGGTTTTCCTGCATTTTTTTATTTTTATTTCAAAGAATATTTTATGAAATATATTTGATGAATAACATGAAAATCATACAAAATTTGATGACTTTATTTCATTATTCTTAACAGAATTTAGTAGACTTTATCAATTTATAAGACCTGACTTTGGTATCCAGCATTAAAATATAGTGATAGTTAAAAAAGCAGTAGAA
>CAJUOR010000090.1 GCA_910588165.1 uncultured Thomasclavelia sp. | reverse complement strand
ATTCTGTCCATAGGAGAAGATAGAATTAAAGACATAAGCAATTAACAATCCGACTGCTAAGATTGATAAAGTCTGATAAGTACCACTTGGAATATAAGTATCAATTATTCCTTGAACAAAATATGAACTACAGATACTAATTATGGTCATTAATAAAGCGGCTAGAATGATATTAATCATTAGCCGCTTTTGTTTAAACATATATGGAAAGAGAGACCATAGGTTATTCTTCTTTTCTTTAATTGGTTCAAAGTTTTCATTGGGAACCATAAAGAGTGCAATCCCTGTCCATTCTTGAGCGAACCTATCTTTAGGCATTTTTATCACACCAACTGAAGGATCTGGATCGGCAATTAATAAATAATTTTTAGTATTTTTTAGCACCACATAATAGTGAAGCAATTCTCCCTGTTTAAGTACGTGAGCAATAAAAGGATACTGAATACCGTCATCATTAAATAAAGACATATCTGCCTTTACGGCTTCTGTTTTTAAATTAAATTTCTGGGCTGTTTTAACTAACCCTAAAGCAGTTGTTCCTTCAAGATTAGTACGCGCTTCATGACGTAAATGAGCTAAAGATATACGAGAATGATATTGTTTTAAGATCATCGCTAAACAAGCAACTCCGCAATCCATCTCATCTACTTGAGGTACATAAACAGATTTATATTTGAATAACATAAGTCTTACCTTTTATTTAACGTTAATTTCTGGATATTTACTTAGTAAATTTTTGACATTTTTTCTACAACTACGAGCAAATATTACTTCGTCACCATTAGGAAATGTTATTGTCTTTTTCGAAAAATCAATGCTATCAATATTATTTGGATTGACTACGCAAGATTGAGATACTTTAACAAGAAAGTCATTTTCATCACTAATTTTTGAAATATTACTTCTAAATTCGGCTGAACCAGTTTCAGTTATTAACGTAACTTTATGTTGTGTAGGGCTATTTTCAAGATAATAGATATTAGTATCTTCTACCTTATTTATCCTGCGGCCTACTTTATAAACAAGCTCTTTTCTTCCAGACTTTGTAAGATTGTTAATACTTTGAATCGCCCCAGTAATTGTTTCTTCTAGACGCTTCATCATATCATTTTGGTCTAGTGCTTTATTAATATAATCAATTGCACCAATTCGTCTTCGATAAGTTAAGGGGGCATATTTATCATAAGCAGTAACAAAAATAATCTGAGCATTCGGATCTTGTTTTTTGATGAATTCTGCTAAATCTACTCCATTCTTAGCTTCAGAATTTTGACTTAATTCAATATCTAAGAAGTAAATTGCATTTTGAATATCCTTAGCCACTACATAACTTACGACTTGCTCAAAGGTAGTGGCAACTTGCTCTACACTAATCTCCACATTTTCATAAGCTGTATTGTCTTCCACTAAATTCTCAGCTGCGTATTTCACATTGTTTGCTAAATTATTTGCTAGTGTTCTATCATCATCACAAATAATTACTGGATATTTCAATATTTTTTCACTGCTATATAAAACATGGAAATATGTAGAAGAATATGTATTTTCTACATATCAGAAAGATATATTTTCCCTTTCTTTGTTTTATTTACTGTTGTCTTCATTAGTATTCTGATATTCCATTTAGGAGTAATCACATTGACTAGCTCTCACAGCTTTAGGGCCTAGCCAGCCCCTTTGTTTTTATTTTTTTATCTTGCTAAAGCTAAAAGGTTTAAAACTGCATTTTCATCTCGATCATTACTGTAATCACACTTATAACAGATATACTCATTATGTTTGGTGCCATGCTTTTGATTGCCTTGCAAAGTAATTTTTTCATCACCCGTTTTGACGTATCCGCATTTAGCGCATCTTTGTGTTGATGGATATGTTTTATCAGCTAAGATTAATTCTTTGCCATACCAATCACACTTATAAGTTAATATCTGTCTAAACTTACTAAATAAAGACCTCTGCATACCTTTTGAAGCTACGTGCGTCATCATCATGTCTTTGACTGCTAAGTCTTCAATTACGATTTGGTCGTAATTATCTACAAGCTTAGTAGTAAACTTCTGTAAAAGATCATTTTGAATATTAGCTACCTTGCGATAATCTCTTTGCAGTTTGGTTCTCACTGCAGAGTAATTATTTGATTTAATAGCTGATTTCCCATTAATTTCTCTTTTACGGGCTAGCATCCTTTGATAATGCTTGATACGTTTATATAGTTTTTGCAGTTTAACAGGCAAAACATTGATTTGTCCATCTGTGTAATTAAAGTGACCGACATTGACATCAACTGCTGTCTTTTGATGAGTTTTAGATTTATATTCAATCTTTTCTTCATAGGGAAGAGCCGCATAATAAGCGTTTTTTTCTTTGAAGATACTTACTACTTTAACTTCACTCATCTTTAAGGCCCCATAACTAGACAAATCAAACCAATCTTCTTTTGAGACACTTCTAGGTTTATCAAGTCGAAGCTTGCCATTAACAATCTTAGCTCGATCAGTTTTAAAGCTTTGTCTAGGGGCTTTCTTTGATTTGAAACTAGGCTTACCCCAATCAGATTGAGCCTTATCAAAGAAGTTCTTCCAAGCATTAGCCAAATCTTTAACCACTAATTGAAGACAACGTGCAGATAATTCATACTGCCAATCTTCTTTCTTAGCTACTAATTCATCACGGACCCTGCGTTCATTAGGGCTAGGATTATCTTTTTTATTTAATGTATGAGCTTCATACATTAATTGCCAAGTTTCTAATCCTTTGTTCCAGCAATACCTACGATAGTCGCACAAATTATCAAGATGCTTTTGCATTGTTTTATTAACTTTTAGCTTAACTACTTGTGTTTTAATCATTTCTTCACCTCCTTAAATACAAACATAAGTTTATCTAAGGAAGGAAAGCAAAACAAGTAAATATTAAATTAAAGCTTATTTTCCATGTTTAACTTTTGAAGTGCCTCATAATTGTTAGACATAAAATCTAATAATTATGAGGTATTTTT
>CAJUOR010000089.1 GCA_910588165.1 uncultured Thomasclavelia sp. | reverse complement strand
CTTCAGCTACTAATTTTTCTTTTTCTTCCATTAAGATACCTTTAGCTTTTCTGAATTCACCTAATGCGGCAATCATAGGGAACATGATTCTTAAATCACCGTAAACAGAAGCTCTTAATAAAGCTCTTAATTGAGTTCTGAAAATATCTTCACGTTGGAAGCATAAACGAATCGCACGTACACCTAAGAATGGATTCATTTCTTTTGGCATTTCGATAGAGGCAATTTCTTTATCGCCACCGATATCTAAAGTACGAACAACAGCAGGTTTTCCTTCTAAAGATTCTAAGATTTCTTTATATACTTCAAATTGTCTTTCTTCAGTAGGTAATTCAGCAGATTCCATATATAAGAATTCGGTTCTGAATAAGCCGACACCTTCGGCACCGTTATCTTTGACACCTGCTAAGTCGTTAGCACCACCGATATTAGCTACTAATTCAACATGATGCCCATCAGTTGTAACTGTTTTTTCATTGACTAATTTTTTCAATTCTTCTCTGTAAGCTACGTATTCGTCACGTTTTGTTTTATATTTTTCGATTGTAGCTTCATCAGGATTGATTTCAACAATACCTTCGATACCGTCCAAAATAATCATATCGCCTTCTTGGGCTTCATCAGTAATTGTTTTACACGCAACTACTGCAGGAATTTCTAAACTTCTAGCCATGATTGCTGAGTGTGAAGTTCTGCCTCCGATGTTTGTCGCAAATCCTCTAACTAAGTTTTTATTTAATTGAGCTGTATCAGATGGTGTTAAATCATCGGCGATGACAACAACTTCTTCTGTGATTAAAGCAGGGTTAGGCAATGGTTTACCTAATAGGTTAGATAATAAACGACGAGAAACGTCTTTAATATCAGCAGCTCTTTCTCTGAAATAATCATCATCCATCATTTCAAACATAGCAACAAATGTTTGTGCAACTTCTTCTAATGCAGCCGCAGCATTACATTTTTCATTTCTGATTTTGTCTTCAACTTGTGTTTTTAATTCAGGGTCAGCCAAAACTAATGCGTGCGCATCAAATACTGCAGCTTCTTCAGCGGATAAATTTTTTGAAGCAGTTTCTTTAATTGTTTCTAAATCTTTAGCAGTTTGCTCCATAGCACTAGCGTATGCCGCAATCTCTTTCTCCACATCTTCTACTGTTACTTTTTCAACAGTTAAATCTGGCATAACTAATTTATATGCTTTTGCAATCGCAATACCATTAGATGCCGCAATTCCTTTAATCATTTTTAAATGCACCTCCATATATTTCTATTTTAGCCTATTTTATAAAAAAAATAAAGACTTAATTCAAGAAACGTAAAACGTTTTCAAAAAAACATTATAGATTAGTGGGAAAAAAATTTTTTTGGTTGTTTTTCTAGTATTTTAACGGTATAATAGAATGGTAAATTATAGATGGAGGGAAATTTCTATGGAATTAATTATTGTGAAAGATTACGAAGAAGCTAGTGATTTAGCCTTCAAACACATGGTTGAAGTTGTTAAGAACAATCCATGTGCAAACCTTGGTTTAGCTACAGGTTCAACACCAATCGGATTATATAAACGCATGGTTGAAGATCATAAAGTCAATGGCACTTCTTACAAAGATATTAAGACATTCAACTTAGATGAATACTTCGGATTAGATCCTCAACATGATCAAAGCTATTTCTATTTTATGAACAAACACTTATTTAGTGGAATTGATGTTGATTTAGCGAATACACATGTCCCTAGCGGTGTTGGTGATATTCAAAAAAACTGCGATAATTACAATCAATTATTAGCTGAAAATCCAATTGATATTCAATTATTAGGCATTGGCGGAAACGGACATATCGGTTTTAATGAACCCGGCACACCGTTTGATTCAGTAACTCATTATATTGAATTGCAACAACGTACACGTGAAGACAATGCACGTTTATTCTTTAACGGCGATTTAGATGCTGTGCCTACACACGCTATTACAATGGGTATTGCGAATATTTTGGCGGCTAAAAAGGTATTGTTGATTGCTTGTGGTGAAAACAAAGCTGACGCAATTAAAGTGATGGTTGAGGGTGAACCAACCGTTGATTTACCTGCTAGTGCTTTAAAAAATCACCCTAACTATGTATGTATCGTTGATGAAGCAGCAGCAAGTAAGTTAAGCAAGTAAGCTAATTGAATTGTTCAATGTAACAAATCTCTATATTCTTAAAAATGAAAAGAAGATTTCAGGGTAAATTCTGAAGTCTTCTTTTTTATCAAGTGTTCGTTTTTAATTTTTTGGATAATATATTGATAATTTTTTCTAAACCTTGGCGGTCTTTATCATCGAATCGACATTTAATTGGGGCGTCAATATCTAAAACCCCAAATAGCTTGTCATCAATGAAAATCGGTAAGACAATTTCACTTTCACTTGCTCCATCACAGGCAATGTGTCCTGGAAATTGATGGACATCTTGCACGACGATGGTTTCTTTCTTTTGAGCGGCTGTACCGCAAACACCTTGACCAATTTTAATATATGTACACGCCGGTAGTCCCTGAAAAGGACCGAGGTGTAGAGCTTTTTGCCAATAGAGGTAAAAACCAACCCAGTTAATATTTTCCATATAAGCGTTAAGTAGGGCAGATGTGTTTGCCAATTGTCCTGTCAATGTTTGAGCGTCATCAAGCAATACTTCTAACTGCAATAGAATATCTTCATAGAAATTTTCCTTATTTTCGTCTAAATTCTTCTTAATAAACATTTTTTCACCTTCTTTGTATATTATATTACCATTGATGATGATTTTTTCCAAGATTCATGTTATTATTTTTAAGGAACTTATTTTATAGAACATTAAGGTAAGACTTAAATTTGATGAGTCATACTTAGGTATTGATGACAAAATAAAATCAATGATTGACAAGTTTTAAAAAGAAAGGATTGTAAAGCTGTAATGAAAGTATTAGTATGTGAAATTTCTTATCGACGCTTCTATCGAGGTGAAGATGAAGGCTATCATATTGTCGATGACAACGATGCGACAAACTTTATCAATTTTAATGGGGACTATTATGGCTTTTTTAAAGGGGAAGGCTTAGCTGATGAAATGTCTAAACATCATCAAGAAGTGGATTATGTCATTTTTGTGGCTAAGGATCAGAAAAAAATAAGCAGAATCGTAGGTTGGTATAAACAAGCCAGACTCTATAAAGATATGCAGTATTTTGATGTTCAGAAACCTTTTTATGTTGAGGCTAAAGATAAAAATGTAGTTTTATTAGATGAAAAAGACAATAGAAATCCTTCTGTTGTTGTCAATGCTCCT
>CAJUOR010000088.1 GCA_910588165.1 uncultured Thomasclavelia sp. | reverse complement strand
CATTTGTGGTTTCTTCTTTTTCAAAGATCAAAAAATTCAATATCGACTTACTCACTTAACTATGAAATGTCAAGAATTGGTCTCTGAATATTTTAGAATTAGTATTCCTGTGCTAATAAGTGATTCTTTATTAGCCCTCGGTAATAATGCGGTGGCTATGGTCATGGGTAGAATCGGAACTTCTTTTGTGGCAGCAAATTCCGTAACAATGGTAGTACAACAATTAAGTTCGGTTTTAACACAGGGGATTTCTAATGCGAGTGGTATTATTACAGGGCATACGATGGGGGAAGGCGATTATGAAAAAGCACAAAAACAAGGCTATACTTTCCTTGGTTTAGGTTTAGTCATCGGTATCTTTGCCGCTATCTTTATTATATTAGTAAGAGATATTGTCATCAATTATTATCAAGTAACACCTGAAGCGAAAGCAATTGCTTTTGATTTAATGAATGCTGTCAGCTTTATTATGATTTTCCAATCAATGAACTCCATTCTAACCAAAGGTGTATTACGTGCCGGAGGAGATACTAAATTTTTAATGGCCGGTGATATTTTATTCTTATGGGTTGCGTCTATTCCTTTAGGGGCTTTAGCCGGTTTAGTCTTTCATTGGCCTGCCTTTTGGATTTACACAATGTTAAAGATTGACCAAATCATTAAATGTGTTTGGTGTTTCTTTAGACTTAAAAGTAGAAAATGGATGAAAAAAATTTCACCTGCTTCATAAATAATTGATACATTAATCTTATTTATAAATTATAACATTATTTCAAAAAAATAATATAACATATGAATAATCAACAAGTAAGCTTAGATGTCGTCGAATATTACCAAGAGGACATTCATACGCAAAATCGTGAAGATTTCATTAAATTATGGTCCAACAAGACTCAAGGATAACTTATCTCTATTACTCATTTATTCCAAGATGCCGACAATATTGCAGATGACTTTTGGTGCGATAGACTTCACACTGCTTATACTAAAATTGATTTATTTGTTGACCACATTGTGATCAATCAGATTTCTGAGGATTTAACTATCGTTGTTTTTAGCTATCATATAGATTGTATTAGAAGATATAGCGTTGAAGCTTATGGTTTTTCCGGTTTTGAAACACAAGTTCTTATCAAAGAAGAAGGGCAATTGAAACTTATCCAAGTTCATTATTCCAAATAAAACAGCATTAAAAAGATTTCAATATAAAGAAATCTTTTTTTATGTTATAATGACAAAGACAAAGGAAGTGACAGAATGGAGCTAAATCAACTCAAACAACTTGTAACTATCGCTAAATATGGAAACATTTCAAAAGCTGCCGAAGAGTTACTAATATCTCAACCAGCCTTAAGTCGTTCAATGAAAAGACTCGAAGAAGATTTAAAGGTTAGTTTATTCGATCATTATACCAATAAAGTTATCTTAAACCAAAATGGTGAATTGGTTGTTAATTATGCAAATAAGATTTTAAATGAAATTAATTCTATGGTAGCACATGTTCAAAAATTCAATCAATCGCATCTATCTATTACAATGGCTTGCTGTGCTCCGGCACCGATTTGGGAATTAGAAGTTCTTATTAAAAAATTATATCCATATGCTAATATTTTTTATGAGATAATTGATCAAAAAGAATTATTACAGGAATTAAGAAATGGGACTTACACATTTGTCTTAACCCCTTTTAAAGTAAAATGCCCTGATACTATTTGCTATCCTTATATCAAAGAAGATTTATATGTTTCATTACCTCAACAACATCATCTTAAAGATAAGAAAGAAATTTCCTTTCAGGAAATAGATGGAGAAATGATGATTTTATATTCTAATATTGGTTTCTGGTACGATATGCATCTTCGAACTATGCCAAACACAAAATTCTTAATTCAAAATGAACGTATGACTTTCAATGAAATTGTCAAAGCTTCGACATTGCCTTCCTTCACATCAAACCTCTCTATCAAAAGAGAAGGAAAAATACCAAATCGTATTATCATTCCAATTAGCGATGATTTAGCTCATATCACTTTTTACCTAATTCTTCTTAAACAGAATAAAAATAAATATATGGATTTAATTAAACATATAAAATCGTAATATTCATTCTAAAAAAAGCTTGGCTTTTTCTCACATAAACCAAGCTTTTCTTTTTATTCATAATCACATAAAGCCGATACTTCTCTCCACTCATCTAGTTCCTTAATCTTTGCTTCTAAAGTAGCTTTAACAGCATCAACACCACTAGACCCTAATGTCAAAATTTCAGGTTGACAACTCCCATTGACTACTTGCACAATAACTTCGCCGGCTTTATCCGGATTACCTGGTTGATTATGTTTAACTTCAAAATTACCCGGTCTTGATTTACCGACTGTTCCTTCATAATCACTAATAATCTCCTTAGTTCCTTGCAAAGATGTACTATCATAAAATCTTGTACGAAAAGCTCCCGGTTGAATAACCATGGCTTTAATTCCTAATGGTGCTAATTCTTTCATTAGTCCATTGGTAAGTAATTCTAAAGCTGCCTTTGATGAAGCATAATATCCCGAACCAACAGCACTTCGTGTAGCGGCAATAGACGTAACATTTAATATAAAACCTGATCTTTGAGCCCTCATTCCCGGAAGAACAGCTTTAATTAGCTCGATTGGACCAAATAAATTAGTATTAAATAATAATTCAACAGCTCCTATTTCACCTTCTTCAACAGCTGAACGATATCCATAGCCCGCATTATTTACTAACACATCTATTGTACCAAATTTATCTTGGGCCTGCTTAATTGCATTTTGAATACTTTGTCTGTCACACACATCTAAACTAACAGCTAAAGCCATATCCTTATATTCACTTACTAAATCCATTACAGTTTCAACTTTTCTTGCTGTTACCACCGCTCTATCTCCGCTTTTTAAAACAGCCTTGGCTAAACTTCTGCCAATTCCACTTGAACACCCTGTAATTAACCATGTTTTCATTTCAAAATCCTCCTTATTTTATTTCATTTACATTGTATAATACTCTATTCATAATGTACAATGCCAATATTAACTGCTAGTATAACTGAAATGCATACTGATATTCTAACTGTTTTATTTTTCTTTTAGAATTGACTGTGTTACAATGAGTTAAATAAAAATAGAAAGAGAGATAATTGCCCATGAATAAGAAAATTTTAGATCAAGCGAAACTCATCAAATCGCAATGCTTGGAAATTAAAAGTACTAATCCAATTGAAATTGCGATGCAGCTTATGAAAAATCCCGAAATCCATATGCATGGTCCAGAACATCATATTTTAGATGGTGCCAGTTTTTTAGTGGCTATGCATGAAGCAAAACCCGATTTTGATTTAGAAAAAGCTTTAGATACTTTAATTGACAGAGCTATTAAAATGCCCGGTGCTA
>CAJUOR010000087.1 GCA_910588165.1 uncultured Thomasclavelia sp. | reverse complement strand
TCCCCAATACAAATCTAAATATCTTGCTAATAAACGCTCGCGCTCCGCCCCTAAGATGAAGTCTATCAAGATGCCAAAGATGTTTATGAACAATTTCAACAGACAAAGATGAATCCTTTTCACTTTCCGGGAGAGGAAAATCCTTTAAGAATTAAAAGATGTGAAGCTTATCGTAACCGTCATAATCATAAGTATGATTAGTTGTGAAATAAAATTGTGCTTTCACTGTTAATATTTAGGAAAATAGAAAACTTATTTTATTTGTTGTTTGAAATAAGGAAAAGAAATGTGAAAAAATATTAAAAAAAGGGTTGACATTCTCTGTTTTAGCGTTATAATGAGTGCCATAAGATATAAAACTCATTGAATAAGAGAGTAGTCATTAACCAAGTTAAAGCAAGCCGATGTTGATGGGAGATCGGTACAGCGGAAAATGATGAAGCGCACTTAGGAGAGGAATGTTTGAATTTACAGTAGAGCATTCGGCGAGCTGGCCTTAAAAGCGAGAGAGGATAGCATTTCACGTGCTGTCAATTGGAGTGGTAACGCGGATTATTCGTCTCCTGACTTTGTGTCAGGGGACTTTTTTATATCTTAAAAGACGAAGGAGGAGAAAGATATGAATATTGATATGGGTTCAATGCTGCCTTACCTTTCTTGGTTTTGGGAAGGTACAAAAGTAACACTCACTATTTCATTTATTACAGTTGTATTAGGATGTATTATCGGATTTGTGGCAACCTTGGCAAGACGTTCACGATTTAAGCTTCTCAATTGGATTTCAAGTGCATATACTCAAGTTATTCGTGGTACCCCAATCTTGTTGCAGATTTATTTATGGACAGGTGGTCTTCCTCAAATCGGAATTAAAATTCCTGATGTGATGGGGATTTCCAGATCCGGTTTATATATTACCGTTGTTTTAGCTTTAGCGATTAACTCAGGAGCGTATATCAGTGAGATTTTCCGTTCAGGGTTAAATTCAGTTGATAAAGGGCAAGCTGAAGCAGCTAGATCATTAGGTTTAAATGCAAAACAAACGATGCGATTTGTCATTTTACCACAGGCCATTAAAACAATTTTACCGGCTTTAGGTAACGAATTTATTATGATGATTAAAGAATCCTCAATGGTTTCAGTTGTCGGATTAGGAGATGTAATGTATCAACAAAAAATCTTACAAGGTGCAACTTACAAAATATTTGAACCATTGATTATGATTGGTATTATCTATTTCTTATTGACATCAATATTAACTTTTGGATTAGGTATATTAGAAAGGAGATTGAATAGAGATGCTAAAAACTAATGATCTCCATAAATACTTCGGTAAATTAGAAGTGTTAAAGGGAATTACAACAGAGATTCATCAAGGCGAGGTAGTAGCTATTATCGGTGCATCAGGTTCCGGAAAGTCTACTTTTCTAAGATGTTTAAACTTATTAGAAGAACCTACAAAGGGTGAAGTTATCTTTAAAGATCAAAACTTAACAACTAAAGACGATAAAAAATTTAATATCAATAAAGTTCGTGAACATATCGGTATGGTTTTCCAGCATTTTAACTTATTTCCTAATATGACAGTGCTTGAAAATATTACATTAGCCCCTATGAATGTTAAGGGCATAAGCAAATCAGAAGCCGAGGCTAAAGGTATTGAATTGCTACGTAAGGTTGGATTGGAAGATAAGAAAAATGTCTATCCTAGCACTTTATCAGGCGGTCAAAAGCAGCGTGTGGCAATTGCCAGAGCCTTAGCGATGGAACCTGATGTCATGTTATTTGATGAACCGACCTCTGCTCTTGATCCGGAAATGGTTAAAGAAGTTTTGATGGTTATTAAAGATTTAGCACAAAGTGGCATGACAACTGTGATTGTTACACATGAAATGGGCTTTGCCAAAGAAGTGGCAACACGTGTCATCTTTATTGATGAAGGCGTTATTTTGGAAGAAGGAACACCTGATGAAGTGTTTAATCATCCAAAGGAAGCAAGAACAAAAGCATTTTTAGATAAAGTTATGTACTAATTAAAGGGAGGAAAAGACAATGAAAAAGTTATTAACATTAGGCTTAGTTGGTTTAATGGCATTAACGCTTAGCGGTTGTACAAGCGGTAGTGATCAAGATGCCTTAAGCAGAATTAAAGAACAAGGCTATATTACTTTAGGAACTTCACCGGACTATGCGCCAAGTGAATTCTATATTGATGATAATGGTAAAAAGAAATTAGTCGGTTCGGACATCGCTTTAGCTCAAGCTATTGCCGATGAAATCGGAGTTGAATTAAGAATTCAGGAATCTGACTTTAATACAGTTATTGTCAATGCTCAAACAGGTGCAATTGATATGGGAATTTCAGGTTTCTCTTGGACAAAGTCAAGAGATGACGCTGTAGATTTCTCAGATAGTTATTCAAGAGATTCAGATTTAACAAGTTTCCAAGGGGTTATGGTAAGAAAAGAAGATGTGTCTAAGTACCCTAATAAAGAAGCGTTTAGAACAAGCGGAGCTAAAGTCGGAGCCCAAACAGCTTCTATCCAATACGAGATGGCTTTAACAATTGCCGATGAAAAGAATATTGTTCAAATTGCCAGCACAGCTGATACAGCAATGCAGTTATCAACAGGCGATTTAGATGCCTTTGTTTGTACTTCACCACAAGCGATTGCTTTAATGGAAACATTTGACAATATTACTTTATTGCCAAGAGGAACATTTGATATGGATCCGGAGGGTAACTACAATAGAGTAGGTGTCATCTTCTCAAAAGACCCTGCTTATGATTCTTTACAAGAAGTTGTGAATAAGGTTATTGCAGATGCTCAAGTGAAAAATGAAGATGGGAAAAGCAAGTTAGATATTTGGTATGATGAAGCGGTTGCTTTAATGCCATTTGATTTAACTGACGAATTATTCGGTGAATAATCAAGGAGCAGTTAGTCTGCTTCTTTTCTCAAAAAATATTGAAAGGGGTTTATTAAAATGAATAATTTATATGAAAAAATTACGAAATCAATTGAAAGTCATTTAGATGACTATATGGCAATGGTTAAATCCATGTATGAAAATCCGGAAATTGGCTTTAAAGAATATAAGACCCAGAAATTGTTAGCTGATTATTTGGTGAAAGCCGGTTTTGAAACAAAATTAAGTGTTGCTTGTGAAACAGATTTTGTGGCAGAGTACAAAACAGCTAAAAGCGGACCTGTCATTGCCTTTATGTGTGAGTATGATGCTTTGCCTGAAGTTGGACATGGCTGTGCTCATAACTTAATTGCCGGTATCGGTATTGCTGCCGGTGAAGCTTTAAAATCAATTGCTGATGAAATCGGTGGTACTATTCGTGTTGTCGGAACACCTGCCGAAGAGAATTTCGGTGGAAAAGTTCACATGGCTAAAGCCGGTGTTTTTGATGATGTCGATGCAGCTTTAATGGTTCACCCAAGTACAAAAAATGGGGTAGGCGGTAAATCAAACGCTCTTAATCCGGTAAAATTTGAATTCTTCGGTAAAAATGCTCATGGTTGTCAACCTCAAGATGGTGCGAGCGCTTTAGATGCAGCGGTGATGACTTTTATGCAAATTAACTTAATGCGTCAATTTGTTGAACCGAATACTTTTATTCACGGTATTATTCGTGATGGTGGGCAAGCTGCTAATGTTATTCCGGCATATGCGTCTATGGAATACTATTTCCGTGCCCCAACAATGAAATATGCTTTGGAAGTAACAAACAAGGCGATTGCTTGTGCTGAAGGGGCTTGTAAGGCGACAGGAACAACTTTCAAAACCTCAATTTATGAATGCCCATATGAAGATACATTAATCAATTATGCATTGGCAGATATATTGACAGAAAAATATCAATTATTAGGTGTAGAAGATATTGAACCGGTTAACGAAGTCGGTGCAGGTTCAACAGATGTTGGTAGTGTGAGTTATGTTTGCCCAACAATTCAAGGTAGCATTAAAATTGCCGAATCTTGTGTAACAGGACATTCTAAGGAAATGGCGGCAGCAACTATTTCTGAAATGGGGAAAAACGGTTTAGTGAAAGCTGCACAAGGCATTGCTTTTGTAGCTTGTGATTTAATTTGTGAGCCTGAAAAACTTCAACTTGTTAAAGACGAATTTACAAAAGCTATATCTAAATAAGCGAAGTGTATAGATAGCTTCTATAAAAGATGATTGTGAATAAAACTATTTAGAGAACCCGTTTGGGTTCCTTTTTTGTTATGATTTGTTACTGTGAAGCTAAAAAAGGGTTATGCCAAGAATAATAGGAAAGCAAAGATAGAAATACATTTTTTGCTACAAACAGCATATAACAGTTGACAACAGTTATGTAGTGTT
>CAJUOR010000086.1 GCA_910588165.1 uncultured Thomasclavelia sp. | reverse complement strand
ATGATTATATATTGAGATGTTTTTAAATGTTAGGTGTATGGTATTTGACGCTTACGGTATAGCTATATTGAAAGCCTAAGGACATACTTACTTAATAAGTAATTTTGGGTTTGAAAGCTTTGAATGATAAGCATTATTATGTCTTTACCTATTTTGCTTGTCATCACAAGCCTACGACTTGACAAAATGTAAGGAAATGCTTATGATAAATGTGCTTGTTTATAAGATATAATTTAAAAGGAAGGATGAAAGCATGAAAAGTGTTATAGTAAAAGATTTATGCTTTGAATATGAAGAAAATATTCCGACCATTCAAAATGTTAGCTTTGAAATCGATGCAGGTGAGTATGTTGCTATTTTAGGACATAACGGTAGCGGTAAAAGTACAATCGCGAAATTATTGATTGGATTATTAGAGAAAAAGTCAGGCGATATTATGGTTGAAGGCATTTTGCTGAATGAAGAAAATTTGTACGATGTCAGAAGCCATATCGGGATTGTTTTTCAAAATCCGGATAATCAGTTTATCGGAGCGACAGTAAGAGATGATATTGCTTTTGGATTAGAAAATAAATGTGTACCTCAAAAGGACATGGAAGATATTATCAATTATTATGCCAAAGAAGTTAATATGTATGCTTTTCTTGACCATGAACCTTCAAAGCTTTCTGGCGGACAGAAACAGCGTGTTGCGATTGCCGGTATTTTAGCGATGCAACCTGATATTTTAATTCTTGATGAATCTACAAGTATGCTTGACCCAAAGGGGAAAACAGAGGTCAATGCCTTGGTGAAAAAGATTAGGCAAGAGAAAAAGATGACGGTTTTATCAATCACTCATGATATTGAAGAAGCTAGTAAAGCAGATCGTATTATTCTCTTAAATAAAGGTAGAATAGAGGCTATTGGAAGTCCTAAAGAAATCTTATCAGATGCCAATAAGCTTGAGGAATTAGGCTTAGAAGCGCCATTTAGTTTTCAGTTATCAAAGCAATTACAAAAAATAGGAATAGATGTTTCATTATATATTGATGAGAAGGAGTTGGTGGAAGAGTTATGTCAATTACGTTTGAAAAAGTAAGCCATGTTTATGGCGAGGGTACACCATTTTCCTTTCTTGCCTTAAAGGAAGTGACAGCTGAAATTAAAGAGGGGAGTATGACAGCTATTATCGGTCATACAGGCAGTGGAAAATCAACATTTGTTCAGCATTTAAACGGTTTATTATTACCGACCGATGGCACAGTAACAGTCGGAGAATATATCATTTCAGCTGATAAGAAACCGGAAGTGATGAAGCCATTAAGAAAAAAATGTGGCTTAGTCTTCCAGTTCCCCGAATATCAATTATTTGAAGAAACTATTGAAAAAGATATTATTTTCGGACCTATCAATTTTGGGATAGATGAAAATACAGCAAAACAAAATGCGAAGAAAGCCTTGAAGGCTGTCGGTTTAGATGAGAGTTATTTAGAACGATCTCCTTTCGATTTATCGGGTGGACAAAAAAGACGAGTTGCAATTGCGGGAATTCTAGTTATGGAACCGGAAATATTGGTTTTAGATGAACCTACTGCGGGATTGGATCCGCAAGGTGCAAAAGAAATGATGAGTCTGTTTAAAAACTTAAATCAACAAGGTACAACGATTCTATTAGTAACCCACGATATGAATCAAGTATTAGAATACTGTGATGAAGCCATTGTGATGAGTGAAGGACAAGTTGTGAAAAGCGGAACGGTCCAAGAGATTTTTAGTGAACCTAAATATTTAGATGCGTTAAGCATTGAACTACCAATACTAACCCAAATAATCCATCAGTTAAACGCTCAAGGATTTGAATTAGATACTGCTATAACCGATCTTGAGGATTTAGCAAAAGCAATTGGGGGTGAGCTAAAGTGAAGAATATGACATTAGGTAGATATTTACCTTATGATTCTATCATGCATAAAATGGATCCACGTGCTAAAATCATGAGTTTATTATTAGTCTTAATTACGATTTTCTTTGATGCGGGTTTTAGTGGTTATTTGCTGATTGCCTTATTTAGCTTGACAACCTTAAAATTATCTAAAATCAGCTTATCTTACTTGATTAAATCAATTAAGCCGATGTTATTTATGATGTGTTTTTTGGCAGTCGTTAATATTTTTGTGCTACGTACAGGTGAAATATTAGTGACAATCGGTTCTTTTCCGATTTATAAAAAGGCGCTAATGCAGACAGCTTATATTGTGATAAGGCTAGTTTTAATTGTATCATTGACAACAGTTGTTACCGCAACAACGAAGCCTTTAGACTTAACCTTAGGGATTGAAAGTCTATTAACGCCATTTAGAAAAATCGGTTTTCCTGCTCATGAGGTTGCCATGATGATTTCAATTGCTTTACGTTTTATCCCTACTTTATTAGAAGAAACGGAACGTATTATGAAAGCTCAGGCAAGTCGAGGTGTTGATTTTAAGGAAGGGAAACTAATGGAAAAAATTTCAGCTATTATTTCTTTAATAGTTCCACTTTTTATTTCATCTTTTGCAAGGGCGGAGGAATTAGCTAATGCCATGGAAGCTAGAGGCTATCACCCTGATGCGAAAAGAACGAGATATAAATTGCTTCATTGGCAGGTTCAAGATACTTATTTGATGGTGATAAGCGTTGGTTTAATGGTTAGTATCATTGCGATGAGTGTGGTAGGGACATGGTAAGAATTAAATGTTTAGTCAGCTATGATGGCAGTCGCTTTTATGGATTTCAAATTCAACCGCATCATCGCAGTGTTCAAGGAGAAATTCAATCAGCTTTGAAGAAAATTACACAAGAAGATATTGTTATCCACGCTTCAGGGAGGACTGATGCCGGTGTGCACGCAGTTGGTCAAGTCTTTCATTTTGATACCCAAAAAGATTTACCTGAAAAGCAGTGGAAAAGAGCTTTAAATCATTTTATGCCTACAGATATTCATATTAGAGATACGTGGATTGTAGACCAAGATTTTCATTCACGTTATAGTGCCTGTTGGAAGGAATATCGCTATTATTTAAATATGGGAGAATATAATCCCATAGAAGCTAATTATGTTGCGCAAGTTAATCGAAATCTTGATATCGAATTGATGAAGGAAGCGACAAAAGTGATGATTGGCTGTCATAATTATGCGTCTTTTTGTGCTCAGGATCCTTATGGTAATACTTATCGGACGATTTACGATATTAAGGTGCAAGAAGTTAATTCAAAACTTGAAATTCGCTTTTTAGGCGATGGCTTTAGAAGATATATGATAAGGTATCTGATGGGCGCTTTAATTCGTGTAGGTATGCATAAATGGAGTATAGAACAGGTTAAGGAAATGGTAGATAGTGCAGGACAAATAAAGTGTTTACATAAAGCTAGAGCTGAGGGCTTATATTTATATCAAGTTGGGTACGGTGTCTATCATGAATAATTATCATACTCATACATATCGTTGCCATCATGCTTCAGGTACTGAAAAAGAGATGGTTGAAACAGCGATTAGTGAAGGATTTCAAGAAATCGGGATTAGTGATCATGTTCCTCTACCCCATTTTAGATGGCATTTAATTAAGGCTCTCCCATACATTTTCAAAAGTAAGAGAAGTGTTTTAAGCTGGCTGAAAGCTTTCATGCTAAATGGTCCTGGGATGCGCATGCCATATAGTGAGAAAAAGCAATATTTAGCAGAATTAGAGAATTTAAAGCAGCAATATTGCGGGCGGATTCAAATCTATAAAGGCTTTGAGTGTGAATATTTTAAGACATATCTTCCTTACTATCGACAACTGTTAGAACGTAAGGAAGTGGATTATCTTATTTTTGGACATCACTATCATCGCTATTCTGTCAGTGCCTTGTATTACGGTAGAGCAAAGTTAAGCAAGAAAGATGTCAGTGATTATGTAGATGAAGCGCTTGAAGCTATGCAGACGGGGATATTTCGTTATTTTGCGCACCCGGATTTATTTTTTATCGGTTATCATCAATGGGATAGTTTTGTGGAAAATGAGATTAAAAGAATGTTATGTGTAGCTAAGCAAAACGACATTATTTTAGAAATCAATGCTGGGGGATTATCAAGAGAAAATGTAATGATAAATGATGAGAAAATACCTCCTTATCCAAATCCTTATTTTTGGCAGATGGTAAAGGAAATGGACTGTAAAGTGATGATTGGTTTAGATGCGCATACACCTAGTCAATTAGATCAATTGATGTATCAACGCCTTGTCAAATTTGCGGATAAATATGGCTTAAAGCCGTTGGAAAGTCTAGGATTAGGGGAATAAAAAGATTGATTTTTTCAAATTTATTTTGATTTATTATTGACTTTAAATAAGCTATCGCCTATAATAAACCTTGGCCTCAAATGGCACAAGGTAGCCCCGGAAAACTACTTTGATCAGGAGGAAAAGAAATATGCGTCAAACAACAATGGCAAAAGAAGCAACAATTGAACGTAAATGGTATGTTATCGATGCAACTGGTTTAACTTTAGGACGTTTAGCAACTGAAGTTGCCACTATCTTAAGAGGTAAACATAAACCTACTTATACACCACATGTGGATACAGGTGATTACGTTATCGTTATCAATGCAGAAAAAGTGGTTATGACTGGTAAAAAATTAGACAAAGTAATGTATTACCGTCATACTGGT
>CAJUOR010000085.1 GCA_910588165.1 uncultured Thomasclavelia sp. | reverse complement strand
ATTGGTAATCGTTTTAGGTGTAAATGTGCTAATGTGGAACTTAACTGAAGGCACTCAAACAGAAGATATCAGAAAAATGATTTGGCTTTTATTATTAGCGATGCTAATGCAAATTATGATAATCAATATCGTTAAAATTCCATGGGGACGCCCTCGAAGGCGAATGATTTCTAAAGAACCATTGGCAAGTTTTCAACCATGGTGGGTTATTGGCAGTGAAATGAAAGACGCTTTGATAACCTTAGGGGTTGCGGCTGAAGAATTTAAGTCTTTCCCTTCGGGTCATACAGGTAATGCCACTTGTGCTTTATTGTTAGGGGCCTTACCTTTGGTTTGTCCTAAATTAAAAGGTAAAGAAACTTTAATGTTTAGTTTAGGCGTTGTTTTTACTTTATTAGTAGCTGTATCAAGAATAATGATGGGAGCCCATTTCTTAACAGATGTAACTGTCGGTTTTGTGATTGCTTTTAGCATTCAGCTTGGCTTAATACGTTTTATTTTCGGAAAGAAGTAATTCTTTCCTTTTTTATCTTATCTCAATGAAAAAATGATTGTTTTTGCCTAATGAAAGTTTTAAGATATAGAGGAATGCGAAATATAGTGGGATTCTTAGAGGTGAGCGTAGAAGATGGATAGAGAACAACAGATGTCAGAATCAATGCGTGTTGCCATTTTATTGGCTATTGTAGGCGGTTTTTTTGATGCCTATACTTATACTTGTCGAGGTGGCGTTTTTGCGAATGCCCAAACAGGTAATATTGTGCAAGTAGGAATGGCTTTAGCGAAAGCCGATATGATGAAGACGTTAAGCTTTTTGATTCCGATTATTTCTTTTATTGGCGGTGTGTTTATGACTTTGTATATTAAACAATGTTTCTTGGAGAAGAAAATTCATTGGCGTCAAATGGTGCTTGTCTTAGAAATGATCATTGTTGTGCTTGTAGGATTGATGCCTTTGACAAGGACCATGAATATGATTGTCAATATTTTGATTTCGTTTATCTGTGCCATGCAAGCCGAAGCCTTTAAAAAAGTGCGAGGTAATCCTTTTTCATCAACAATGTGCACAGGTAATTTAAGAAGTGGGGCAGAGAATTTATATACGTATATAACGCACAAAAACAAACTTGAGCTTAATCGTGGTTTCCAATATTTTATTGTGATTTTATTTTTTATCTTGGGTGTGATGCTAGGTGTTTATGGCTGTCATTACTTCAATCAGTGGGCGATTTTGTTGATGCTATGTCCTTTGATGCTTTCTTTGGTGTTGATGGATCGTTAAAAAATTGTTCATGATGCGTTAATATGTAAGCATTATACTAAAGACATTTAAACGGAGGGTTAGTATGAAAGAGAAATTATATCGTTTCATGTATGGCAGATACGGTAGTGACAAATTAAATGGCTTTTTATTAGTTGTCGGTATGATTTTAGCTTTGTGCAATGTGTTTATCGGACAGCGTTTTATTTTTTATGCGATAGATATATTGTGGATAATCGTTATTTATCGCATGTTTTCCAGACAATATGAAAAAAGAAGAAAAGAGAATTATAAGTTTTTGGAAATGACGGTACCTTTTCGCCGTCAAAAAAACTTATGGAAGCACCGTCTAAATGATAAGGCTAATCGCTACTATCTTTGTCCGTCTTGTCATCAAATGGTAAGAGTGCCTAAAGGTCATGGTAAAGTAGATATTACGTGCCCGAAATGTCATAGTGTCTTTGAAAAGAGGACATAGGTGTGTTTGGTTATATTGTTATTGGGAAAGCGGAATTAAAATTCAAGGAATATGATATTTATCGCGGGTATTACTGTGGGTTGTGTCGAAGCTTAAAGAAACAATTCAGTCAAAGCGCTAGATTAAGTTTAAATTATGATTTGACTTTTCTTGGGTTAATGTTGTCAAGTCTTTATGAACCTAAAACAACGACACATTTAGAAAGATGTGCTTTGCACCCTTTAAAAAAACAAATCAAATATGAAAATGAATGTATTGATTACGCTAGTCAAATGAGTATTGTTTTAAGCTATTTAAAGTGTGAAGATGATTGGCTAGATGAAAAGAAAATCAGCTGGCATCTGTACGGACGGTTACTTAAGAATGACTATAATCAAATTAAACGGGAAATGCCTGACAAAATTGAACAGATTGAAGTGGCTTTACAAAAAATGCAGGCATTAGAAAAAGAAGAACAGCCAAATTTAGATGATTTGGTTAATCTTTTCGGACAAGTGATGGGCTTAGTTTTCAGTTATCGCCAAGATGAATGGCAAAGTGATTTATATGCCTTTGGAGAAGCTTTAGGCAAGTTTATTTATCTGTTAGATGCTTATGATGATTTAGAAAAAGATATTGAAGCTAAGCGTTTTAATCCTTTAATCGAACGATCTAAGCAACCTGAATTTGAAGAAAACTGTCATCATTTATTAGAGATGATGATTGCTAGGGCAAGTGAAATTTTTGAATATTTACCGATTGTGGAAAATGCGGATATTATACGCAATATTTTATATAATGGTGTGTGGAGCCGATATTTAATTCGACACCAACAGCGAAAGGAGAAAAGCTAGTGGATCCATATCAAGTTTTGGGAGTTTCACCTAGTGCAACCGATGATGAAATTAAAAAGGCTTATCGTACTCTAAGTAAAAAATATCATCCGGATGCCAATATCAATAATCCTAATCAAGAGTTATATACGGAAAAATTTAAACAGGTGCAAAATGCCTATAAAGCTATTATGGACGCACGAAAAAACGGTTATCGTAAAACAACTTATACGCAGTCCTCTTATCAGTATCAAGGTGATGATGCTTCGGCTTTCCGTGAAATTCAAGGTTTTGTGCAAGCAGGCAGGTACCAAGAGGCTTTGGGTGTTTTGGATCAGGTCAGAAATCATAATGCTATGTGGTTTTATTTTAGTGCGATTTGTATGCAGGGAATCGGTAATTCTATTACAGCTTTAGAACACGCTCGAATTGCCGCTCAAATGGAGCCTTATAATTTGCAGTATGTAATGTTAGTGCAACAGCTACAAGCCGGTTCAACACAGTATCGTCAAGCTCAAAGCAGCTATGGTTCACCTTATGGTAGTCAAGCGGAGTGTTGTCGTCAGATGTTATTACTTAATTTGTTCTTGAATTGTTGTTGTATGTGTTAGCCGTTAGATAAAAGGAGTTTAAATGGGAGAGGTAATTGGTTGCTTCTTCCCTTTTTCTATTTGTTAATATATTTTAAATGATAGGAAAACCTACTTATCATATACGTATACAGGTAGGTTATAATTAAATTGAAAATCAGTTGTCCTTATGATATAATCAACGCATAAAACAGTCATTTACAAGGGGGGCTTATATTATGGAGAAAAAATGGTTTGCAGAACATAAAAAAACAATCGGTTGGGTAATAATTCTGATCGGTGTAGCTGCTGCTTGTGCCATAAATTTATTATAGAAATTGTAATTTATAGTAGCACCTGATTTTATCAAAACAAGTACAGGCTTTGGAACTTCAGGTGCAAAAGTGGAAGATGTCTTATTGATGAAAGAAACAGTAGGTGAACAGGTTCAAATTAAAGCAACAGAAGGCATTAGGGCTTATCAGATGGCAAAGGTGATGACAGAAGTCGGAACAACCCGTATTGGTACAAGCTCGTCACTTTTAATTTTACAAGAGTTTGATGAATTGTATCATTTTGATGAGTAAAGAGGAATTCATAGAGGTGTAGAAAATGAAGATTGAACATAAAGATATTTGTATCAGAAATGCCGAAAGAGAAGATTGTCAACAGTTGGCAATATGGTGGAATGACGGTAAAGTCATGGCACATGCAGGTTTTCCGAATGGTTTAGATACTAGTGCAGAAAAAATTGAAAAACAGATTGCAACAGATGATGATGCTACCAAACGACGTTTGATGATTGTGAAGAACGGTATTTCTATCGGCGAAATGAGTTATTACAACCTAGGTGATAACATAGCGGAAATCGGAATAAAAATATGTAGGACTGATTATCAGGAAAAAGGGTTAGGGCGTGTCATATTGAGTATGTTGATACGTGAGTTATTCAAACAAGGTTATCAAAAAATAAAGTTGGATACAAATCTTGAAAATAAACGTGCCCAACACGTGTATGAAAAACTTGGTTTTTCTAAGGTAGCGATTAGAGAAAATTGTTGGAAAGATCAATTAGGTAACTTGCAATCTGCCGTAGATTATGAGCTAACGCAAGATGCTTTTATCGCATATTTATAACAGAAATTATATATAAATTTGAATAAAATTTTATATGCTTTTTTGACTATGAGAGTGAGAGTCTGTCAAGAAAAGTGTGTAAATAATTTTAAATTATTTAAATTAAATCTTATCTCAATGAAAGATGGTATGTAAATCATCGAGAGAGTAAAATAACTGTGTAGCTGAGCCGTACGCTCTCAACTTACACAGTTTATTTTACTCTTTCAAAAAATCAAATTAATTTACATATTTTATTTACTTCCCCTAAAGACCTTTTACTTTTAAGCCTTCTGCACATCCTTCCTATTCAATTATAATCCACATCGTACTCGATAATATTCCCCGAAACTGCATTAATAGTATAGTCGTACTCTGTTCTGCCAAAATAGAATTCAATTTCATATGCCATTCCACTGTCATCATTCTCTAGCTTTGCTTTTACAAACTGTACATCTGATTCGTTCAGCTGG
>CAJUOR010000084.1 GCA_910588165.1 uncultured Thomasclavelia sp. | reverse complement strand
CATAGGCTATGATGAGCGGCTTGATTAAAAGCCACACAAGATAGATTATGAATAAATTCTCAGGATATCAATGTCCTGAATCAAATCACGAGAAAAGAGCCAAATTGACATTAGTAGGTGATTTGTTGTTTGAATATCCTTATTATGATGATATTGAAGCAGGGACTAGCAAAGATTTATACTTTAACCAAGTCAAAGCTTATTTTGAAAATGATGATTTATCAATTGCCAATATGGAAGTGCCTATTGATAATGGAAATTTAGAAATCAGCGGTGAGGGATATAGCTTCTGTGCACCACGATGGGTTGGGGATTTAGTCGCAAGTCTTGATTTTGAATTATTAGGAACAGCCAATAATCACGCTAATGATAGAGGGATAGAAGGTATCGATTCGACCATTGATTTCTTTAAAAATAAAAATATTATGACAGTAGGAACCTATAAAACAAAAGAAGATCGGGAAAATTTTAGGATTTTGAATATCAATGATATTCGCTTTGGTTTTTTAGCTTATACATATGAAACAAATGTTGACCCCGAATATGGAGAGGAATATAGAGTTGGATATTATTCAGACCCTCACACTTATGAAGTGACGGACGAATATAAAGAAATCATGCAAGAAGAAATTACGCAATTAAGAAAAGAGTGCGATGTGCTAATTGTCATGATGCATTGGGGAAAAGAATTCACGTTTGAAGAAAATGATGAACAAAAAGATATGGCAGCCTTTTTAAATGGATTAGGTGTTGATTTGATTGTCGGCAGTCATTCGCACAATATCCAACCTATTGAAATGATAGGAGATAAACGCAAAACGTTGGTGTATTATTCATTAGGAAACTTTGTTTCGGCTGATGAAGATTTAGATAGAACTTATAATGATGAAACCTTTGACAATGCTTATCAAGTGGGTATGCTTTCTACTTTGGAGGTTGTTTTAAAACAAGATCAAGTCAGTTTTGAGAATATAGGCTGTGAGATGATTGTAAATTATTTTGATGACAATTCACGAAACTGGGAGCTTATACCTTTGGCAAATTATACAAAAGAAAAGGAGCAATCTCATCAACGCTACGATTTAGGCTTGACTAGAGAATTTATTCAAAATATCTATGAAAATGTGATTGATAAGCAATATCGTAAATAACGTTATTAAATGAAGCTAATCCAATAGAGTTATTGACATTAAGAATAGCTGTGATATAATATTATTAGGAATAAATCCTAATAAGGAATGATGTCAATGAAACAAATCAGAAACACCATTCAGCGAGATATAGTCTTGCAAACAGTTCAAGAATTAGTGGGACATCACCCGACAGCAGAGGATATTTACCAAGCTGTTATTCAAAAAAAGCCTCGGATTAGTCGAGGAACAGTATATCGCAATCTAAATGTCCTTTGTGATTTAGGAATAGTTATTAAGGTTACGATTGAGGGTGGTGCGGACCGATTTGACTGTGTAACAGTCCATCATGCCCACTTTGAATGTCGCCAATGCCATCGTATTTTCGATGTGGCATTGTCCCCTGTCATGTTCCCGCAAGAAAGCCAAGAGGAAGGCTTTATTGTTGAAAGTGATGCGACACTGTTTAAAGGATTATGTCCTGAATGCGCCAAGAAAAGAAAAGGAGTAGATTTGAAATGAAAGAATTAAAAGGAACAAAAACAGAACAAAATTTACAAGAAGCATTTGCCGGTGAATCACAAGCAAGAAATAAGTATACTTATTATGCTTCAAAAGCAAAAAAAGAAGGTTATGTTCAAATTTCAAAAATCTTTGAAGAAACAGCAGCTAATGAAAAAGAACATGCGAAAATTTGGTTTAAGTTATTACACAACAATGATATTCCTACAACTACAGAAAATTTAAAAGATGCAGCTGCCGGTGAAAATTTTGAATGGACAGATATGTATGACCGTATGGCTAAAGAAGCTAAAGAAGAAGGCTTTGATGAAATTGCTAATTTATTTGAAATGGTTGGAGCTATTGAAAAAGAACATGAAGCTCGCTATAAAAAATTATTAGCTAATATCGAGGGTGGTTTAGTTTTCAGCCGTGATGGTGATATGATGTGGCAATGTTCAAACTGTGGTCATATTGTTATTGGTAAAAACGCACCTGAAGTATGCCCGGTATGTGCTCATCCAAAAGCACACTTTGAAATCAAAGCAACTAACTATTAAATATCGAAGCAACAAGACACTTTCTTCTAAGTGTCTTGTTTTGTTTGTTAAAAAAAGAGTTATATAATTTTAGCGCTTTCATAAAAAAGTCTGATTCCTTCATGAAAAAAATGTAGTTTTATTTCAAAATTGTGATATAATATGGCAGTTAATAGGGGGTAAGACTATGGAAATTAGAAATATCGCAATTATTGCCCATGTTGATCATGGTAAGACAACGCTTGTAGATCAGTTGTTAAAACAATCCGACACTCTTAGAGATAACGAGCAGTTAGTTGAACGAGCTATGGACAGTAATGATTTGGAAAGAGAAAGAGGTATTACCATCTTAGCTAAAAATACAGCGATAAATTATAAAGATTATCGTATCAATATTATGGATACACCAGGACACGCTGATTTTGGTGGCGAAGTAGAACGTATCATGAGTATGGTTGATGGTGTTTTATTAGTTGTTGATGCTTATGAAGGAACAATGCCACAAACACGTTTCGTTTTGAAGAAGGCATTAGAAGCTAAAGTTAAACCAATCGTTGTCATCAACAAGGTTGACCGCCCGGTTGTTCGTATTACAGAAGTAATGGATGAAGTACTTGAATTATTTATGGAGTTAGGTGCAGATGATGACCAACTAGATTTCCCGACAGTTTATGTTTCTGCTTTACAAGGTACAAGCAGTTTGGAAGCTGATTTAAGTACCCAAGTGGATAATATGGATTGTTTATTTGAAATGATTATCAATGAAGTTCAAGCGCCTCAAGTAAAAGTAGATGCACCTTTGCAATTTCAACCGACATTATTAGATTATAATGATTATGTAGGAAGAATCGGTATTGGACGTATTCAACAAGGACGTCTTAAAGTCAATGAAATGGTATCTTGCTGTCGTATTGACGGATCAATTAAACAATTCCGTATTCAGAAATTATTTGGTTTTATTGGCTTACAACGTATTGAGATTGAAGAGGCTCAAGCCGGAGATATTGTTGCAATTGCCGGATTAGCAGATATTGGTGTGGGTGAAACTATTTGTAATATCGGACAAGAAGCACCACTGCCTACAATTCATATTGATGAACCAACCATTCAGATGGTTTTTGGAACAAATACAAGTCCATTTGCGGGTCGTGATGGAAAGTTTGTTACTGCCAGCAAAATCGAGGAACGCTTATTTAAAGAAACTAATCGAGATGTTAGTTTAAAGGTTGAGCGTATTGATAATTCAGAAGAATGGATTGTTTCAGGACGTGGTGAATTACATCTATCTATTTTAATTGAAAATATGCGTCGTGAAGGTTATGAGCTTCAAGTTTCAAGACCACACGTTATTGTTAAAGAGATTGATGGTGTTAAGTGTGAACCTTATGAAGATGTGCAAATCGAAGCACCTGATGACTGTATCGGAAATGTCATTGAATCTTTAGGCTTAAGACGAGGCATTTTGGAAGATATGTCAAGTGATGAAGGGCAAACACGAGTTCATTATACAGTTCCTTCAAGAGGAATGATTGGTTTTATGACTAATTTTTTAACAATGACTAAAGGGTATGGTATTATTTCACATTCATTTATGGAATATCGTCCGGTTGACGGTGGAACAGTCGGTGAAAGACAGTTAGGTGTTTTGGTATCGATTGATGAAGGACAAACAACTGCCTATTCATTAGGTGGGGTTGAAAGCCGGGGGGTTATGTTTGTAGGACCTGGTGTTGATGTTTATGAAGGAATGATTGTCGGTGAGCATAGTCGTGACAATGATTTAACAGTTAACGTAACTAAAGGCAAGCAGATGACTAATACACGTTCATCAAATAAAGACAGCACAGTTGTCTTGAAAAAGCCACGTGTCTTTGGATTAGAGGCGTGTCTAGATTATATCAATGAAGATGAACTGGTTGAAGTAACCCCTAAGAATATTCGTTTAAGAAAACGTCTGCTTACAGAAAACGAAAGAAGAAAAGCTTTTGTAAGAAAGATGTCTAGTGGTAACTAGAAAACACTTACATTTCCAAAAAAGATGATTTTTGTTGATAAAATCATCTTTTTTTCTTGATTTTGAAATAAACAAGGGTATAATAAATAATTGTAATCAAAGATTGGAGGAAATTACATGAAAGCAAAAACTATTGTACAATTCAATGAAAAAGACATCATTGCTGAAGATATCGTAAAAAATGTTAAAGAAGATATGAAAGCTCAAGGTGTTAAAGTAACCCAAATTGAAACTTTAGATATGTATTTAAAAGTAACTGAATCTAAAGTTTATTATGTGGCAGTTATGAAAGATGGTACAGAAATCAAAGGCGCAATTGAAGCTTAATTGCATATAAGAGAACATTCTGGGATGTTCTTTTTTTTGTGAACTAAATGTAGGTTCAAAAGGCCTGTTCATTTTTAAACGTTAATCGTAGCGTGAGAAGTAAAGATAGTATAAATAAAGAAGTATAGGTAATATGTCATCATCATAAATCACATATAAATAAAGAATAATAAGATAAAAGAGAGTAAGGTAATTAAGATAAAAGAGCTAATCTAAAAGTGAAAAAAGAAAAGACAATGGAAAATATAAAAAAAGAGAAAAAAGAGTTGCAAAGGGTGAAGGAATGTACTATAATGGCAAGGCAGTCAAAAA
>CAJUOR010000083.1 GCA_910588165.1 uncultured Thomasclavelia sp. | reverse complement strand
AAATACGCTCACTACTCATTCAAAATCTCCTTTTGTGCAATATTTTTATATAAGGTGAACTGAACCTTCAAGCTTATTGTACCCCCTTTTGCTTCATAATGCAAAACATTTTCTTTATCGATTCGACCATCTTCACCGATTTCTTTACCGGCTGCTTCTAAAAGTTTTAAATGTAATAAGGCAAATCCCTCAGCACTATCATCTGCCTCCATTCTGGCTTCGTATGTTTTATAAATATAACCGTATATCTTACCTTCTGTTTCGATTAGTTTGACCTCATCATTTGTCGCTATGATTTCATTAGATATCAGCACATCGCCTTTTTTTACGTGTTGATTTTTCTGAACTAAAACATTACCTTTGGAAACCTCAATCCGATCGACAATCGCATCATCACTTGCCACAAATAACGAATAATTGGCCTTTTTAACTTCTTCTTTGACCTTTGGTGTATAAGTAATTTGATAAGTGTGTCCGTCTAAATATAAATTCAGCCAATCGATAGATTGTTCATAGTCTTTTAGAATCTGTTTCTGAATCTCTTCTAATTCTTGGCTTGTTTTTAGTTTAGAACCTAGATGCAGATTATACTGATATAAATTTTCCTCTAGGCTTTGATTCACACTTTCACGACTGCCTTCGATATTGACTCTCCAAACAGACTGTTGCAACAGTAAAAAGAAAATGACAGCTAACGTTAAACCAAACAACCGCTGCTTCTTGGATATAAAGGAAAGAATAAAAAATAAGACACCGGTACTGCCAATGCGTTTAACACCTTCAAGGGATAATAATTCCCGCCTAGCACGCCATGTGCAAAGGAATGTATAAGTATGATCCTCTTGATATTCTAAATGATAAATAGCAATATGTTTATTTTTAAGGATTTTTAAAAATGTATAAAGGTCTGTTGTATCTAAAGAAAAAATATCAAAACCCATTACCTCTTTAAAAATTGAACGGCCTCGATTCTACCTTTACCGACAATCTCGGTCGGACTATAAAAATCTAAGGTTAAGTCTTTACCTATAATCACGAGCTTCTTTTTCTTTAATACAACACATATCCGACATTTATCAACACCCTCTAATGTTTCAAAGGGATAAATGAGAAATGAATCTTCTTTAATTTGAATCATATACTCACCTCAATGTATGTATATGCTTATTGCTTTACATTAGAATTAAAAAGCCACCGTTTTCATAAAAAAAATCTAGCGTTAAGCTAGACTTTTATTAAGAGCGAATATCTAAAAGCTTCGTTTTTAACTCACCTTCAATGCGAGCCAATTCTTGCTCTGCATGGCGACGTTTTTCACGACCTTCATCTTGAATTTTCATAACTTCATCTAAAGTAGAAATCAAAGATTGGTTGGTTTGTTTTAAAGTTTCAATATCAATAATACCTCTCTCTGATTCTTTGGCAACACCAATAGAGCCCATTTTAAGCGTTTCGGCATTTTTCTTCAATAATTGATTTGTCATTTCGCTCACGGCAGATTGAGCTTTCATAGCTTCTGTTGAATGCTCTAAACCAAGTGCCAATACCATTTGAGATTTCCATAAAGGTATCGTATTAACAATAGATGACTGGATTTTTTCAGTCATTAAAATATCATTGTTTTGGACTAAACGAATTTGCGGTCCCATTTGCAAAGCCACTGTTCGTGTTAATTCCAAATCGTGAATTTTCTTTTCAAAACGATCACATAATGAAGCAAAGTCATTGGCGGCTTGTGAATCCTCAGGTAAACCTGAAGCCATGGCTTTTTTCTTTAAGTTTTCTAATTCAACATCTCTAGCCTGTATCAATTTCTTTTTACCCGCTATAATATATAATGATAATTCTTTAAAATTTTGAAGGTTCATCTGATACATTTCATCTAACATCGCAATATCTTTCATGAGTTGGATTTGATGTCCTTCTAATATTTCAACAATATGATTAACATTATTTTCGGCACTTGTATAACGTGCTTTTAAAGTAGTTGCCTTATCTTTCGCTTTTTTAAAGATATTCCAACCCTTATCATCATCGCCTTCATCAATTGACTTTAATTCGCCTACTAAATCTGTCATCAATTTTCCAACTTCGCCTAAGTCTTTAGTTTTAACACTGTTTAAAGTTGTTTCGGAAAAATTAGCCATCTTCGTTTGAGCAGCTGCACCGTAATGAAGAATCATTTCCGAATTAGCTACATCGATTTGCTTTGCAAAGCTTTCAACCATTTGTCTTTCTTCTTCGCTAAGATTATCTTCACTCATCACTTCTTGAATCTCAGTTTCGGCTTTTTCAACTGTTTCTTCCTCTTTATATGGTTCTAATGTTAATGAAATTGTTTGTGCTTGTGTATTTGCCATCTATACCAGTCCCTTCGTTTGTTCATACTATCATTTTATATAATTTTACGCTTAAAAGCAAGAAAAAAAGAACCATTCAAAATGGTTCTTATCTTTGCTTGCCTTTATTTTTTCTAGCAGCTTCTGATTTCATTTTACGTTTTAAACCAGGTTTTACATAGAATTCTCTTTTACGTGCTTCAGCAAGGGTTCCTGTTCTAGAAACTTGTCTTTTAAAACGACGTAATGCATCATCTAAAGATTCATTTTCTCTTACCACTGTTTTAGCCATCTGAACTTTCCCCCCTTTACATTTTGAATACAGCTAACATTATACACTTCACATTTTTAAATTGCAAGAAAAACTTAAATAATGAAACTAATTTTACAAATTTTTAGTTATCTTGACACCACTCGACGTTCCCAAACGACTAGCACCGGCTTCAATCATAGACATAGCAGTTGCATAATCCCGGATTCCTCCACTTGCCTTCACTTTAGCTTGGTCTTTGACAACAGATTTCATTAGTGCAACATCTTCCAACGTTGCGCCATGACTTGAAAATCCGGTTGATGTTTTGACAAAATCAGCTTGCGCTTCCAAGGCTAATCGACAAGCAAGTCTTTTTTGCTCATCTGTCAACAAACAAGTTTCGATAATCACTTTCACGAGTTTTTGCTTGCTTGCCTTAACAACAGCCTTGATATCTTCAAGAACAGTTTGTGTATCTTGACTTTTTAAAGCACCGATATTGATAACCATATCAATTTCATCTGCCCCATCTTCAATAGCTTGATTTGTTTCATAAGCTTTAACACACGCAGGTGTTGCCCCTAATGGAAATCCGACCACAGTGCATATAGCCACATCTGTGTCTTGGAGTAATTGTTTAGCATAACTCACCCAATAAGGATTAACGCAAACTGAGGCAAAGCCATATGTTTTGGCTTCTTCACATAAGATACGAATATCTTCTTTAGTTGCGTCAGGTTTAAGAATTGTATGATCAATATATTTCGCTAAATTCATATTTTAAACCGCCTTTCCCAAGCAATACGGTGCTTGATATTCTTCAATTTGAATTTTAGTAATTTCTCCAATCCATGATTTTGGACCATGAGCTTTAACTTTTAAATAATTATCGGCATATCCCATCAACTCGCCATCACTTGCGACTTCCTCAAAAATAACTTCAACAACTCGCCCTATAAAACGGCTAGCGTACTGTTGATGAAGCTGTTGCGATAAATCCAAAAGCGTGTGAACACGTTTCTGTTTAATATTTTCCGGGATTTGTCCTGACATTTTGGCAGCCGGTGTGTTGCGTCTTTGAGAATACGGGAAAACATGAAGAGAAGAATAGCCGACTTCTTGAATGAAATTGACAGTTGTGGCAAATTCTTCTTCGCTTTCTTGAGGAAAGCCGACAATCACATCGGTTGTCAAAGCAATATCGGGCATCAATTCACGAATGCGTTTGACTTTTTCTAAATAAGCTTGCGTCGTATATTTACGATTCATGCGCTTTAAGACACTATCACAGCCTGATTGCAAGGGAATATGTAAATGCTCGACAATAATATTTTCTTGAGCTAATAAAGCCATCATTTCTTCGCTGATTTGACTTGTTTCAATCGAAGAAATACGCAAACGTTTCAATCCTTTAACTTCATGGCATAAATCCTTTAACAAATCAACAAAATTATAATCTTCTAAATCTAAACCATAACCCGCTGTATGAATACCGGTTAAAACGATTTCAACAAAACCATTGACAACTAAGGCTCTAGCTTCTTCTATTACACTTTGTTTAGGTCTTGAACGAACTAAGCCTCTAGCATAAGGAATAATACAATAGGTACAAAAATTATTGCAACCGTCTTGAATTTTCAAAAATGCTCGGGTATTTTCGGAAAATGATGCAACTTTTAAATCTTCAAAACGTTGAGTTTGCATGATATTCTCCACGACATTGATTGGCTGATGCGTGGCATTGTACTGCTTGACATATTCGACAATCCGATTGCGATGTTGTGTTCCTAAAATAACACCAACCCCTTCAATCGCTTCAATTTCCTGACTGGCTACCTGACTGTAACACCCGACAACGACCACACAAGCCAACGGATTTGTTCGGATTGCACGTCTAATCATTTGGCGACTTTTAGCATCGCCGGTATTTGTCACTGTACAAGTATTGATGACATAAACATCGGCACATTCTTTAAAATCTACAACTTCATAATCATCTTGGATAAAAAGCTTCTTCATCGCTTCACTTTCGTATGTATTTACCTTACAGCCTAAGGTATGAAATGCTACTGTTTTCATAGTGCCTCCTTTAATTCTCTATAAAAACCAATCACGCTCATCATATAAAGCGGTGCGGTTTCACTTCTTAAAATACGTGTTCCTAAAGAGCATGACTGATAACCGTTATCTTTTAAAAACATGATTTCTTCTCTATCAAATCCACCTTCAGGTCCGACAACAATATTGATGACATCTTTTGGCTTTAAGCTTTTTAAACAAAGCTCAAACTTTTGACATTCATGCTGTTTGCTTTCTTCTTCGTCTGCCACTAATAAATA
>CAJUOR010000082.1 GCA_910588165.1 uncultured Thomasclavelia sp. | reverse complement strand
AACAATAGACATCTTAGGAATGTATAACATCGGATCTAGCGTTATTCCAAAAATCGCAAAGATGTTCAATAAAATCCCGAAAAAATACGACAAAATCTTCTTTATTTTTTTGGTTTTGTCAGTTGTTTTAATCATCAGAAGACCATCGACACTAAAACATAGCATTCCCGGCAGTTGTCCATAGCTCGCCAAAAAAATACCGAAAATACTACTTTCATTGAAAATCGCCTGAGAAATCCCATAATCAAAGAATGATCCAAGCACCATACAAATCAAAGCCCCAAAGATGAGTAGCATACACAGATGTTTAGGATAAATACTTTTCTTCTCCATAATCATTCACTACTCCTGACTGTATTTCAAGATAAACTTACCCAGCTCATTAGCGCAATCTTCGCTTTGCGGATAAACGCCAATATTGTCCCCATAAGCATGACCCATACCTTTATAAACAATTGTCGTTGTATCGACATCAGCATCAACTAATTTTTTGGCATATGCTAAGCATTCGACAAATAAGAAATCATGTTCGCCGACAGTCATTAAAGTCGGCGGCATACCTTTAACGTCCATACCATAAGGACTCAAATAGCCATTATTAACTTCAGTAGTCCCTAAAATATCACCAAGTAAAATTATCATTCCCGTATCGCCACCCATCATGGAAAGCATGACTTTAACAACCTTTTGATGTTTCGGGTGAATGTTGTATTTATCTATGGACCAATGAGCATAGGCATCATCAATGCCTGCCATATTAACAGTCGGATACAATAACATTTGTCCTTTAACCATATGTCCTTCATTTTCTTTATCTTTTGCAGTGCAATATTGGGCTAAGTTACCACCGGCACTGTCTCCTGCCACAAAAATTAAATTAGGATTTCCGCCGTATTTCTTGGCATTGACATGAACCCATTTTAAACCTTCATAGCAATCTTCGGTGCTAAACGATAATCAATCGAAAAAGCCACAATATTGAACTTTTCCACAATCATTTTAACTAATTGCTCAACTACACCCGGATGTCCCCCGAAGAAGCCTCCGCCATGAATATAGTATAAAACCGGTAAATTCTCTTTTCTTTCAAGTGGCAAATATACTAGCATCGAAATGTCATTATGATCTAAACCTTGAACAGTTTCCTTAATGATTTCAATTTTTTCAGATGTAACCGGACGACTTTTGATTTCGTTAAACATTCCCCTTAATTTTTTAATACCTTTAGGAGAGGTATCCAATTTCATTAAACTTTTAGGCATTATACGCATAAGCATTGCCATTTTTTTACTGTCATTATAAAGTCCGGTATCCATCATGCCATCTTCATCGCAATCGGGAATAGGCTTCATTAAGACTTCAACCCCTTCATAAGTTTTATAATACTGTTTCTTTTCAATCGCTTGCAACAACTCTTCGCTGTATTTCTTTTCCACTTCCATCACCTCCATTTCATTATAGCTAAAAGCGATTTCATTTTGTTGTTCAAATTTGATAGAATTATTGGCTTTTTTTGATATTTTTGCGATATTGTAAAGGCGTTAAACCATATGTTTCATCAAATAAATTGATAAATGATTTCACATTGTAAAAGCCATGTTTTGTCGCAATAGTTTGAATCGTTAAATCGCTTGAAACAATCTCATCATAAGCTTTATATAAACGATAGCTTGAAAGATATTCTTTAAAAGTTTTACCGACATATTGGTGAAACTGTCTTGAAAAATGCTCCTTGCTGACATGAAAAATATCGGCTATTTCGCTTAGCGTTAAACTTTCATTGTAATGATCATGAATATAAGTCAAAACATTTTTAATGACATCTTGATATTTCGTCGTTTTAACCTCATACTTTGGTCTTGCATAATAACGCAGTAAATGCCCCATAATCTCCAAAAGACAAGCATTGATTTCAAGGTAACTGTAATCATCTTGTTGGCAATAAAGCTTGGCTAAGCGAACATACATTTGTTTTAAAACTTCGTGATTTTTATGTAAGCTTAAATCAAATTGAATCTCATCTATTTTAGGATAATATTGCTTCATAAAATCATAAGACAATATCACAAGAATCGCTCTGGCATTTTCTTGCATACTAATAACGCTTATGGTATGCACCTCGCCGGAATTGACACAAGTGAAGTCATTTTCAACAACGGTATGTCTTTGCCCAACTTGTAGGCGTATTTGAGCATTCTCAATTAACGAAATTTCTAAACTACGGTGCCAATGACTAGGAATGAAAATCTCTTTGGGGAAGTACCTCTTAATATCGCTAAGTTCTAATTCCACAATCATCGCCGGAATTTTTTTTGGGTATGCAACTGTTTCGTGATAAAATTTTTCCATGTCATCTCCTCCTTACTTATCTATATCATATCATAAAAAAATGCCTAATTATATTTAAAAAGTGCCTTTATGAGCATTGGCTTCTCAAAAAGGCACTTCATATTTACTTAGATTTAGCTTTAATTTTTTCATCAATTGCCTTGGCCGCTTTTTTTCCGGCTCCCATAGCTAAAATAACTGTGGCAGCTCCGGTAACGGCATCTCCACCGGCATAAACATTTTCTTTACTAGATTCCATAGTTTCTTCATCGACGATAATACCACCCCATCTTTGAACATCTAAATTTGGAGTTGTTTGTCTAATCAATGGATTTGGACTTTGACCAATCGCTTCAATGACAGTATCCACGTCAATCACAAAATTAGAGCCTTCTTTTTCAATAGGACGACGGCGCCCTGAGGCATCAGGTTCACCTAAAGTCATTTCAACACATTCTATGCCAATCACATCACCCACCTCATTACCCAAAATAGCAACCGGATTATTGAGAAGTTTAAAAATAATCTCTTCCTCTTTGGCATGATGCACTTCTTCACGACGAGCAGGTAATTCTTCTTCCCCTCGACGATAGATAATATAGACTTCACTAGCTCCTAAACGCTTAGCCGTTCTAGCAGCATCCATAGCGACATTCCCACCGCCAATAACGGCAACTTTATCTTTGACTCTCACAGGTGTCGGCATTTTCGGAAATTGGTAAGCCTTCATTAAATTCACACGTGTTAAAAATTCGTTAGCAGCATAAACACCATTTAAGTCTTCACCCGGAATATTCATAAATCGAGGCAACCCGGCTCCACTGCCCACAAAGACTGCTTCATAGCCCTCTTCAATCAATTCATCAACTGTAATCGAACGTCCGACAATGACATTGGTTAAGAATTCTACCCCCATGTCTTTAACTTGTTGGACTTCATTTTGGACTAGGGCTTTAGGTAAACGGAATTCCGGAATTCCATAGCTCAAAACACCACCTGTTTCATGCAAAGCCTCAAAGACTGTCACTTGATAACCACGCTTCGCTAATTCACCCGCACAAGTAATTCCAGATGGTCCGGATCCGACAACGGCCACTTTATGTCCATTGCTTTGAGGTTGTGTTTTCTTTTCATGACAATGAGCTAAATGATAATCTGCCACAAATCGTTCCAAACGACCAATCCCCACAGGTTCGCCTTTAATCCCACGAACACATCTACCTTCACATTGATTTTCTTGTGGACAAACACGACCGCAAATAGCAGGTAACGCATTTTCTTTGGAAATAATCTTATAAGACTCTTCAATTTCACCTTGACTTAACGCTTGAATAAACTCGGGAATAGGTACACCTACAGGACAACCATCGATACATGGGTGATGGCGACAATTTAAACAACGGCTCGCTTCTTCCATCGCTTGTTCTTTGGTATAGCCTTGACTAACCTCTTCAAAATTGCGATTTCGTACCAAAGGTTCTTGTTCGCTCATCGGTACTTTATCTTGACGCATATTAGGCATTAGTCTTCCCCCCTTATCATTGACATATGACATACAGTTTCTTTTTCTTCGTGTTTAAACATTCTTTGACGACGCATTAACTCATCAAAATCAACTTGTAAACCATCAAAATCCGGTCCATCTACACAAGCGAAACGCACCTTACCGTCGACACTGACACGACAGCAACCACACATACCTGTACCATCAATCATAATTGGGTTTAAAGATACTGACGTTGCAATATTTAATGGTTTTGTCACATCTACAACAGCCTTCATCATCGGTACCGGACCGATTGCAATGACTTCATCAATCACTTCATTTTTAGCAATTAACTCATTTAAAACCGTTGTTACAAAGCCTTTTGTTCCAACGCTACCGTCCTCTGTTGCCAAATAGACATGGTCACAAAATTCAGCCATTTCTTTTTCATACAAAATATAATCTTTATTTCTCGCTCCGATAATCACATCGACTTTTACCCCCATCGAAGCAAGTTTTCTTAATTGCGGATATAACGGAGCTGCACCTACACCTCCGGCAACCCCAACTACATGACCGCTTGTTTTAAGTTTCGTCGGTTCACCTAACGGACCGGCAAAATCACATAAGCAATCTCCCGCTTCTTTTAAAGCAAGCTGTTGGGTTGAATAGCCGACAACTTGATAAATAATTGTTACGGTTTCTTTTTCCCTATCATAATTCGCAATAGTTAAAGGAATACGCTCACCGTTTTCATCTACTCGCAAAATAATAAACTGCCCCGGCTCACATTTGCGAGCCACATAAGGCGCGTGAATTTCCATCAATTCAACGGTTGGATTTAACTTTTCTTTTCTAATAATTTTATACATCCCTATCACCCTCTCATCGCCTATTATATAAAAAAATAAATTCACTTGCAATTCATTTGTTTACCTATCATATTTTAATTTCGATTAGCTCACACCTATAACTCTATCTACTTAAAATATAGCTAGATAACTCGATGGATACAGATAGCCTTGAGTTTAGATCAATGGAAGCTCCTATACTTTTGGCATATCAAAACATCAAGATATATTAAATGATAATATATTGCATGATAAAAAAAGAACCACTCGTGGTTCTTATGGTAATTTCTTTCCGCCGGCTTTATATAAGGCATAAAAATCCTCACGACTGATTTTCACATCTCCGGCTTTAGCCAAAGCCTTCAAATGTTCAGGGCTAGTCGTACCTGCAATTGGCTGCATTCTTGACGGATGACGTAAAATCCAAGCTACAGACATCGCTACTTTATCTAAATTATATTTCTTTCCGATTTCCTCTAATTTATCATTGAGAGCTTGATAATTAGGGTGATTGATAAATGTGCCTTCTTCCCAAGAGGCTTGTAAAATAGACCAAG
>CAJUOR010000081.1 GCA_910588165.1 uncultured Thomasclavelia sp. | reverse complement strand
GTAGAGGTATATAGACATGAAAAAAATTGATACCCATATTCATACAAGATTTTCATTAGATAGTGAAGAAAATCCCGAACATTATATTTTAAAAGCACTTGAATTGGGCTTAGATGAAATCTGTTTTACCGATCATTACGATGTCGCTTATCCGGGAGCAGATTTTACAATGAATATCCCTGAGTATATGGCCCATATGACATCTTTACAAAAGAAATATCAAAATCAGTTAAAAATTTATATCGGTATTGAAATGGGGCTTGATCCTATTCACAAAGATGAAATAGAGCTGTTATTGAAAAAATATCCTTTTGATTTTGTGATAGGTTCTATTCATGCCATTGGTCATCAAGAATTTTTTCAAGGCGACTATTTTAGGGGAAAGACTAAACACGAAGCCCATGATAAGTATTTTAAACAATGTCTTGAATGTGTTAAGACCTTTGATTGTTTTGATGTTTTCGGACATTATGATTATATCGAAAGATATGGTATCTATGATGATAATAGCGTTGATACCGATAGTCATTGGGAAATTATTGACGAATTTCTCAAGTTGATTATTGCGAAGGATAAAGGGCTGGAAGTGAATACTTCAGGCTTTAGATTACGTCAGGAGAGTTTTCCTAAACGTCGTATTTTAGAACGTTATCATGCTTTAGGCGGAACTAAAATAACGATTGGCAGTGATTCTCATAGCGTAGATACATTAGGGGGACATATTGATGAAGTGATAGCGATGCTTAAAGACATCGGATTTGATACAGTCGGTTTAGATAGTATGAGAAAGTATAAATAGAAAAGGGGAGAATGAGATGAGTATTTATTATTTAGAACATGATATTGAAAATATAAAAGGGAAAAGAAACGGTGAATTCTATATGATTGAGAATTTTAAACCCGGTATAAGAGTAGAGGTTAAATTGGCTTACTTAGCTATTTTGAATACGCTCGTTGATATGGCATCATTTAATGAACATCAAGAAGCATATTTAAAGATAGATTCAGACTATTTGGCAAAACGTCTAGGCACACTTGCCAATAAAAAAGTTGATGCTGATAAAATCCAAAGCTATATGGCAGAATTAGTTGAATTGGATTTATTGGATATAAAGCAAGATGACATTTATTTAAGAAGAATGATTTAATGGTATATAATGGGGGATTAAAATGATTAAATGGTTAAAACGTACATTTATTAAAGATTATACGCATACTGATGACAGTCAAGTCAGAGAACGTTATGGCATAGTGGCAAGTATTGTATGTATTTTATGCAATGTTGTCTTATGTGTTTTTAAGTTTTTGGTAGGCGCATTATCTCACAGTGTTTCTATTCAGGCTGATGCTTTTAATAATTTGTCTGATGCCGGAAGTAATATTGCGACGTTGTTCGGTTTTAAATTAGCTAATAAGCAACCTGATAGCGATCACCCTTATGGGCATGGTAGAATTGAATACGTGACAGGTATGATTATTGCTTTTTTAATTTTATTAGTGGCTTTCTCATCTTTTAAAGAGTCCATGACTAAAATTGTTTCACCAGATCCGGTTAAATTCAGTGTTGTAACTGTAGCTGTTTTATTAGGTTCTATTTTAGTTAAGCTTTGGATGGGTTACTTTAATAAGCAGTTTGGCAAAGCGATTGATTCACCGTCTTTAATGGCAGCAGGGCAGGATAGTATCAATGATGTTGTGTCCACTTTCGCAACGCTTATTTCAGTCATGGTTGCTTCTTTTAGTGATTTAGCTATTGATGGCTATATCGGTATTTTTGTTTCTATATTTGTGTTTAAAGCAGGTATCGAGGTGTTTAACGATACAGTTTCGCCATTATTAGGGCAGGCGCCTGATCCGAAATTGGTGGCAAATGTCTATAATTTTGTTATGGGACATGATGTAATCATCGGTGTCCATGATATGATTGTCCATGATTATGGACCTAGCCGTTTATTTATTACGCTTCATGCGGAAGTCAGAGCCGACGCCAATATTTTAGAAGTCCATGATTTAATTGATGAGATTGAACGAGAGATGGCACAGCATTTCAAATGTTTAGCTACCATTCATATGGATCCTATTGAGGTTGATGATGAATTAACTAATCAGTTACGTGAAAAAACTAGAAGATTGATTGCTGATATCGATGCTTCATATACTATTCACGATTTTAGAATTGTTTCAGGACCAACACATACCAACTTGATTTTTGATGTTGTTTTACCATCTAACGATCATCGTGATGAAAAAGAGTTGAAGGCAATAATCAGCCAAAAGGTCAAAGAATGGAATAGTACTTATTTTGTGGTTGTGAATATTGACCATAGTTATATTTAGATAAAATGAAAAGAAGCTCGAGAGAGCTTCCTTTTTTTTAGAAAAATTATTTAGCTTCGTCAGCTGCTTTATTAGCTGTTTCCATGATGTCAGCTAAGTTGATTGTGCATCCTGCTGCTAAGTCAGAACCGGCAACTGGTTTACCATCTTCACCTAATTCAACAGCATCTAATCCGTTTTCAACGATGTATTTTTCTAAGAAATCGATTTGTTCATACCATTCTTTGCCGATTGGAGAAGCTTTTTTCATATCATATGCTTCTTTTAAATCTTTCTTAGTATCTTTTTTACCGTTGTAAGTTTCGTTGATGTTGATAGCAGTTACTTTATCGCCATCAGTAGTTACTTCAACTGTAACTGTTTCAGCGCTACCGTGGTTATCGATTTCTTTTTCTGCTTTACCAGTTTTTGATGATGAACCACAAGCAGTTAACATCAATAATGCAGCAGCTGCAATTGTTAATTTTTTCATTGTAATTTTCCTCCATTCATTATTAACAACATTATTTTAAAATACTATACACAAAATGTCAATGTTTTCATGTGATTTTTTACATAATTTAAAGTGCTTCCACACTTAGAATAAACACAAAAATCACATAAAATATCCATATATTTATTAAAATAGAAAAAAGATTGTTTTTAAATTTATATATTTCTTAAATAATTGTTTGTTACATATGTTTAAACATATTTAGTAATTTTTTGCCAAATACCATTTTTCATGTTTTAAACCGTAAATAATACCGGTGGCATCGGCTAAAAACCAGCCGATAGGAATTGCCCACCAGATAGCGATGGTACCTAATGTCGGTGCTAGTAAATAGGCAAGAACGACACGTGTACCTAAAGAGATAATCGTCAAAACAACCGAGATGGCAGGTTTACCAATTCCTCGATAATAACCATATAATAAGAATAGACAACCTATGCCTATATAGCAAATGCCTTCAATTCTTAAATATTCGACACCTTGGGCAATAACATTGATTTCAGAGCTGTCAATAAATATGGTCATGAGTTCGCTAGCGAAAATATAAATGACAAAAGAAATAAATAGGCAAAAAATAGATGAGGTCAACAGTGCGGATTTTAAACCTTGAGCAATGCGGTCATTGGCTTGAGCACCTTTGTTTTGAGCGATAAAAGTCGCAAACGCATTACCGAAATCTTGGACAGGCATATAGGCAAAAGCATCTATTTTAACGGCAGCTGCAAAAGCTGACATCGTAATAACACCAAAGCTATTCACTAGACCTTGAATCATTAGAATGCCTAGATTCATGACCGACTGTTGAAAGCAAGTCAGTAAAGAATAATCCATCATTTTCTTGAAGATTTGACGGTTAAGATAACAGTGTTCTTTTTGAATATGCAATTCTTTCTTTTTGATGGCTATGTAGACGACTAATCCGATAGCACTTATTGCTTGAGCTATAATCGTTGCATAGGCTGCCCCGGCGATACCGCTGTTTAAAGCGACAATGAAGTAAATATCTAAGACGATATTGACAATTGATGAAACAGCTAAAAATAATAATGGTGTTTTAGAATCTCCTAATGCCCTTAATAGAGAGGAGAAGTAGTTGTAAATGAATGTGAAAACTAAGCCGATAAATACAATAAAGGTATAGCTGTATGTTGCTTCGAATATTTTTTGTGGAATGTTGAGTAGAACTAGAATCTCTTTAGCGAATAATAGACAAAACACTTCAATGATGATGGTTAATAAACCAATCGCTACAAAAGATACAAAGAAAGCATTTTTTAAATGTTTTTCTTTTTGTGAGCCATACAACATTGAAAACAGTACACCGCTACCCATACATAAGCCTAGAATAATAGATGTCAAAAAGACCATTAGTGTAAAGGAAGAACCGACCGCCGCTAACGCATCAGAGCCTAAATATCTTCCGACAATCAACGTGTCTGCAATATTGTATAATTGTTGCAAAAGGTTGCCTAAAATCATCGGTAAAGAAAATAGCCATAATGATTTTGTAACAGAGCCTTCTAATAATGAAACATCTTTCAAATTAATCACCTCAATTGATGATATCATATCTAGGCACTGTCCAAATGTCAATACAAAATTTCTTTGCATCTATTTGTTTTTTTGATAAAATAAAAGAAATGAGGAGGCAATTGATAATGAAGCAAAAAGTTATTTTTATAGATATAGATGGTACTCTAGTCGGAATGGACAATCATCAGGCTTATATTCCTGAAAGTGCTAAGCAAGCGATTAAGAAAGCCAGAGCTAACAGACATTTAGTTTATTTATGTACTGGGCGTTCATTGGCGGAAATAGATAATGAGATAACTGCTATCGGATTTGATGGGATTATCGGAGCAGCCGGGGGATATATAGAAACAAATCAAAAAGTTATTTTTCATCGTTGTTTGAAAAAGGAAGAACTGCAAGAGATTGAAACCTATTTTAAGGCACATGACATTGCTTATTATTTTGAATCAAACGATGGATTATACAGCAGTAATAGCTTTAAGGAATTCTTGAAAGATACGCTGTATCAAGGACAAATACCGGAAGATAGCGGTTTTTATGCTTTATTGAAACCATTAGATGAATGCAGTTATGAAGGTGTTAATAAACTATCCTTCTATTCTCCAAATTTGCCTTTTGAAACAATCGTAGAACATTTTGAGAAGCAGTATGATTTAGTCAAATCCTCATGGGGTGAAGGTGTGGAAAATACCGGAGAATTATCCTTGAAGGGTATCAATAAGGCGACAGCTATCAAGCAACTGTTAGCATATCTTCAAATAGATTTAAAAGACACTTATGCCATTGGCGACAGCATGAATGATCAAGAGATGTTTGAGTGTGTCAATACAGCGATTGCGATGGGAAATGCCATGCACGGTGTAAAGGCATTAGCTGATTTTATAACTAAAGATGTTTTAGATGATGGATTAGCTTATGCCCTGGATTATTTCCATTTAACAGATTAAACTTATGATTAAAATCAGACTCAAGAATTGATAGAAGTTATGAGAAATGGGAGGTGATTGCTTTGCAGGATATCTTTAAAACAATAGATGTAAAATACGATTTGGGGATTTTAGACGAGCCTCTTGCTTTAAGTGGTGGATTTATGCACAAAATGTATCAACTGACGACAAGAAAAGGAAAATATGTCATTAAGCTGTTGAATCCTTATATTATGAAAAGAAGTGAAGCATTGCTGAATTTTTCTAATGCCGAA
>CAJUOR010000080.1 GCA_910588165.1 uncultured Thomasclavelia sp. | reverse complement strand
CTGCTTTCTTTTGAAAGCAAATCGCCTAGATACGCTTTTGCTAAATCTTTTGGATTACCTAACCTTTCAATTATCTGTTCAGCAGGAATATCATTGCTTTGTAATTCTTGCATCTCACTTTTGATTTCTTTTATAATGTCAACCCGTTCCGAAACAGCAATAGGTTTCAAATACTTTTCCATTTTCTCAAGATATTCATTTAATACTTTTTCCATAATTATTCTCCTTTAATTTTGTTAATAACACCAAGTAAATTTTCCCACTCAACAGACATTGCTGCAATATATTCATGCCCTTTATCTGTAATAGAGTAATATTTTCTTGGTGGTAAACCTTCTGTGCTTTCTTGCCATGATGAAGAAATATATTCTTCTTTCAACAATCTCCTCAACAGCGGATAGATTGTGTTCTCTTTAGCTGCGATAATAGGATATTTTTCTAATGTGCTAATGATTTCATATCCATAAGATGGTTGTTGCCGAATCATAAGTAAAATACAAAACTCAAGTGTTCCTCGCTTTATCTGTGATTTCCAATCATCTATATTCATATACTGTACCTCCTGTATATATATCGTGCCACACAGTATAACGATTGTCAACAGTATATTAAAAAAACGAGCAAAATTTATTTGCCCGTTCCCCATATCTAATGAATTTCCTAAATATATATCACCGTTTCCAAATTACCACACGTTATTATATCTTGTTATAAGATTTTTCTGCCCATGATTTTCCCATATGATTGTATAGAGTAAGGGTTATATGAAATTATGAGTTTCTAATGATGATATGCACCCTTTGTCATGCAATGTCTAACTTTTAACTAAAAAAAGCAGTCCTTTCTCAACGGAAAAGGATTGCTTTTTATTTTTTATAATTCTTCGCCATTGGAAGCAATGACTTTTTTATACCAATCAAAAGAATCTTTCTTGCTTCTTAAAAGCGTTCCCGAACCATCATTATTTTTATCGACATAAATGAAGCCATAACGTTTTTTCATTTCACCGGTTGAGAAGCTTACACAATCAATACAGCCCCATACAGTATAGCCTAATAATTCAACGCCGTCGATGTCTACAGCTTTTTTCATTTCTTTAATATGTTCTTTCAAATAATCAATACGGTACTTATCATGGACACTACCGTCTTTTTCTTTGACATCAATCGCCCCAAAACCGTTTTCCACAATAAACATCGGCAATTGATAATGATCATATAACCAGTTTAATGTATAGCGTAATCCTTGAGCATCAATTGGCCAACCCCATTCTGTTTTAGGAATGTACGGATTGTCACATAAATCTTTAGCCTCATCGTAATCTAAATAAACATTTTGATCACCCTTAACGGCAAAAGACATATAGTAGCTAAAGCCAATATAATCAACACAGCCTTGTTGCAAGGCTTTTAAGTCTTCTTCTGTCATATCTAAGGCAAAACCTTTTCTTGCAAAAAAGTTTTTCATATAACCGGGATATTTTCCTCTTGCGTGCACATCGACAAACCAGAAACGTTTGTGATTAGCCCCAACCGCTTTAACCATATCATCAGGGTTACATGAATATGGATAAATAGGTGTCATTGCCATCATACAACCAATCATCATCTTCGGATTGATTTCATGACCTGCTTTAACAGCCAAAGCACTTGCCACTAATTCATAGTGAGCGGCCTGATACATCACTGCTTCCTTATCATCTTCTTCAGTAAAGCGAATCCCCGAATTTGTGAAAACAGAAATATCAGATTGATAGTTAGCCTGATTGTTGATTTCATTAAATGTCATCCAATATTTAACTTTATGCTGATATCTTGTGAAACATACTTTCGCAAAACGAACAAAGAATTTAATCATTTGACGATTACGCCAACCACCGTAATTTTTTACTAGACCATAAGGCATTTCAAAATGTGATAATGTAATGACAGGCTCAATGCCATTTGCCAACAGCTCATCAAATAAGGCATCATAGAATTTCAACCCTTCCTCATTAGGTTCTAATTCATCGCCATTTGGAAAAATCCTTGCCCATGAAATAGAAGTTCTAAAACACTTAAATCCCATTTCTTTAAATAAGGCAATATCCTCTTTATAGTGATGATAAAAATCAATGGCTTCATGATTAGGATAAAATTGATCTTCTAAAATAGTATCTGTGATAACTCTAGGCACACCATGTCCCCCTACTGTCATCATATCAGAAACATTAGGTCCTTTGCCACCTTCATTAAAGCCACCTTCAACTTGGTGCGCAGCTACTGCGCCACCCCATAAGAAATCTTTTCGCATCGTTTCATTCCCCTTTCTTGATAAGTTTATTTTACCATTATTTGATAAAAGAAAAAAGGTGAAATCAGTTTTCACCTTTAATATATCCTAACTCGACTAGTTTTTTAGCAACGCCATTTTCTTGAACACTTAAGCAAACATCTTTAGCCTTGTCTTTAACACTTTTTTGAGCGTTTCCCATGGCAATTCCTAAGCCTACTACTTCCAATATTTCTAAATCATTAAAACCATCTCCAAAGGCAATACAATCCTCTAACGAAAGATGAACTTCTTGTAGAATGTGCCTTAACGCTTTCCCTTTAGAAATATGTAGTGGATAAATATCAAATGAATCATCTTGATGACGCATCATTTGATAATGTTGATGATATCTTTGATAAATAGTATCTGCTTCTTGATGATTATGAGGTATAACTGCCATTTTATAAGTCTTAAAGTCAGTAGTCATTTCTTCTAGCATATTATCCTTAGAAATTTCAAACAACTCAAAAAAGGCATTCATTTGTTCAAAACGTTTTAAGCTGACAAATTGCTCTTTTCCTTCAATGACATACTCAATGTCATTTTGCTTACAGTACTCTACAATCTCATCAACTTCAGCTTGCGGAAAATAAAATTCATGTAATGTTTGTCCACGATAGATGACATTAGCGCCATTAGATAAAATCATGCCATCTGGTGCTAATGATTTTAATTGCGGTGTTAAATAAGCATAACATCTACCGGTAGAAAAACAAAGCAAATGCCCGTTTTGTTTAAGTTCTAACAGTGCATCATAGACTTTATCTTGCATTTTAACCAAACCATGTTCACAATCTAATAATGTGCCGTCAATATCAAAGAAAAATATTTTGCGTTCCATAGTCATCTCCTTTTAGTTTGAAAAAGCCACGATTACTCGTGACTTTCATTTTATTATTCAGCGTCTTTACCTGCCGGTCCATAGTAAGTATCAACTAAGATCTTTTCCATGTCTTTAACCATAGGCATACGTGGGTTAGCAGGTGAGCATTGATCTTCGTAAGCGTTCATAGCCATACGATGAACTGCTTCCATCCATTTTGCTTCGGAGATACCTTGTGATTTGAAGTTATTTGGAATACCTACAGCTGCAATCAATTTCTCACAAGCTTGAGCGAACATTTCAACACCTTCAGCCGGAGTTTTTGGCTTTAAGCCAATCAATTGAGCTAATTCCATATACTTAACGTCTGCTTTATAATTTTCAATCTTAGGCCAGATATTCAACTTAGTAGGCACTTGTCCGTTGTAACGAATAACTGTTGGTAATAAGATGGCGTTTGTACGACCATGAGGTACGTGGAACTCTCCACCGATCTTATGAGCTAATGAGTGGTTCATACCTAAGAAAGCATTAGCGAATGCCATACCGGCAATTGTAGCCGCATTGTGCATTTTTTCTCTTGCTTCAGGATCGTTTTTACCGTTCTTAACTGATCTTTCTAAGTAGTCAAAGACTAACTTAACCGCTTGTTTAGCCCAACCATCTGTATAATCACTTGCTAAGATAGAAACATAAGCTTCAACTGCATGTGTTAATACGTCAACACCTGTATCGGCAGCGATACTAGCTGGCATAGACATTGCAAATTCAGGGTCTACGATAGCTACTGTTGGTGTTAATGCGTAGTCAGTTAATGGATATTTTTTCATTGTATTGTAATCTGTAATAACCGCAAATGGTGTTACTTCAGAACCTGTACCGGAAGTTGTTGGGATACAGATTAACTTCGCACGTTGACCAAGTTCAGGGAACTTGAAGGCACGTTTTCTAATATCCATGAATTTTTGTTTAATATCGTTGAAATCAATACCTGGGTTTTCGTATAATAACCACATAACTTTAGCTGCGTCCATCGCAGAACCGCCACCTAATGCAATGATTGTATCCGGTTCAAAGTTATACATTAACTCCAAACCTTTTTCAACTGTATCAAAGCTTGGATCAGATTCAACATCAAAGAATAATTGTAAATCAACATTATCTCTACGACGACGGATAACGTCTTCAACTTTAGCGACATAACCTAAGTTGTACATACCACGGTCAGTTACGATCATGGCTTTTTTCATTTCTTTCATATCGCGTAAATATTGTAATGAATTCTTTTCAAAGTAGATTTTTGGTGGAAGTTTAACCCATTGCATGTTGTTATTTCTCCTTCCGACACGTTTAATATTTAAAAGGTTAACAGCACTGACATTGTTTGAAACTGAGTTATGACCATAAGAACCACAACCAAGTGTTAATGATGGAATGAAGGCATTGTAAACACCACCGATACCACCTAATGTAGAAGGTGCATTTTCGATAATACGAATAGCTTTCACACGACGACCGAATTCTAATGAGATGTCATGGTTCATTGTGTGGATAGCAGCAGAATGTCCTAAACCGTTAAATTCAACGAATTGTTCTGCTTTAGTGATACCATCATCAGTTGAACTAGCTTCTAAAACAGCTAAAACCGGAGATAATTTTTCTCTAGTCATCGGTTCATTTGGACCGACTTCTTTACATGCAACCATTAAGATTTGAACATCTTCAGGTACATCAAATCCGGCATTTTTCGCAATCAATGAAGCAGGACGACCTACAACATCAGGATTTAAGTGGGCATTATTAACTTCATCAGTATAACCATTGACACCGAACATATATTTTTCAAGTTTTGCTTTTTCTTCGTCATTACAGAAATAAGTATGGAATCTTCCAAATTCTTTAACGACTTCTTTATAGATTTCATGATCGATAATAACAGCTGATTCAGAAGCACAAATCATACCATTATCAAATGATTTAGATAATACGACATCGTTAACTGTACGAGCGATATTAGCTGTTTTTTCAATGTAAGAAGGCACATTACCGGCACCTACACCTAAAGCAGGTTTACCACAAGAATATGCCGCCTTAACCATCGCATTACCACCTGTTGCTAAGATAGTTGCCACACCGGCATGATTCATTAACGCTGTAGTTGCATACATTGAACGCATACCCAACCATTGAATACAGTTTTCAGGAGCACCGGCAGCTACTGCAGCATCACGCATAACAGTTGCAGCTTGCACTGAACATTCATAAGCTGATGGGTGGAATGAGAAAATAATTGGGTTTCTTGTCTTAATAGCGATTAAAGACTTAAAGATAACTGTTGAAGTCGGATTTGTTGTAGGAACAATACCACATACAACGCCTACCGGTTCAGCAATTTCAGTTACACCAAGCAAAGGATCTTCGTTGATAACGCCTACCGTTTTTAAATGACGTAAGTTACTTGTAACATATTCGCAGGCAAATAAGTTTTTAACTGCTTTGTCTTCAAATACACCACGTTTTGTTTCATTGACAGCTGCCTCAGCTAAAGTACCATGGGCATCTAACCCCGCTACTGAACATTTGGCA
>CAJUOR010000079.1 GCA_910588165.1 uncultured Thomasclavelia sp. | reverse complement strand
CGACTGCACCATCGACATAACGTGTTTGGTCGGTATCTTCAATACGCAAGATAAAATCGCCGCCGTCCTTTTTAGCTACTAAATATTCATATAATGCTGTTCTTAAATTTCCGATATGCATATAGCCTGTTGGGCTAGGTGCAAATCTAGTTCTTGTTTTTGTCATAATCATCCCTCTTTTTTGCCTTTATATTTTACCTCATGTCTTCAAAATAATCAACCGAGATTTAAAAAATATCTTTTGAAATTGCTTATTTTTTTAATCGCAAGGCTTTTGTGTAAAGCACGTGTAGATTTTCTCATCACTGCAAACGCAACGATAGCTCAAACAGTAAATCGTAATCGGACAATGATAATAGCGACAAAGTTGATTAAGCAACATTAAAACCTTATGATAAGTGATAGAATCATTCAAACATCGCTCATGAACAATCGCATAGATTTTCCCATGAGTTTTAAATAAAATATCTATATCTTTTCTAAAAGGCAAAGGTAAATATAGTTGTACCCCCTTTTTCAAATGAGTTAAACCAAAGTCGTCTAATTCCTTAACTGTCAGTTTCATCTTTTTCACCTCAAGATAAGCATAGCAATAAAAAAAGAAAACCGCTATGATGCTTACGGCTTTCTTTGTCCTAAATATGCCTCATTTTATTGTTCAATGTCCTTTTCAAAGGTAGAGCGTGTAAATTCATATAATGTAATGCCTAGAGCAATCGATAGATTGAGCGAATCTATACAATCTGTTTGGTTAATTAAAACACTCGTTCCGGCATCTAAAAAGCTATCGGGAAGCCCACTGCTTTCATTACCGAAAATGACACTGAAAGGTTGTTTCTTCTCTACTTGATGAATACTTGTTGCCCCTTTTAACATCATTGGATAGTGATGGTGATGGCTGAATGCTTTGGCATAGTCCGCAAAGCTATCGTAGTAATGAAAACGCAACTGAAACATAGCGCCCATACTTGCCCGCACCACTTTCGGATCATAAATATCAACGCCCGGGCGAATAATAGCTAAATCAGAAATACCAAAGCCTAACATAGTCCTAATCATCGTCCCCAGATTGCCCATATCTCCGGGATTAACTAAAACAACATGGTTATTTTCCGGTACTAACGCTTCCATGTATTTTTCAAAAACACCAATCGCATAACAATTATCTTTTTTGCTTAACTTCTGAATCGTGCGGTCATTGACTTCTACATCAATATGATGCTTAGCACAAATATCCCTTATTTTTTTAATGCCGTCATTTCTTTCCCCTTTACTATTTAGAATGACCCTTTTCACGTGTGAAATCTGATGTGTCAATAATTCGAGTGTCGGAAAAACACCCAAGGTATAACTCTCCTCTGCACTTTTTTGATAAACTTTCATCTTAAGCCCACCTTTCAATTAGCTTTATTATATGCGAAAATGAGAAAAATGTAAATCTTAACAAATTCTTTAGGACTTTTTTAATAGATTTCGCTATAATGAAAAAGAGGTGATATAAAATGACAAAGAAACATATTTTAGTCGTTGATGATGAAAAAGAAATCACAGACTTAATTGAAATTTATTTAACCACAGAAAATTATCGAGTCACTAAACGCTATGACGCTTCCACGATTGAACAAGATATTGAAGGGGTTGATTTAGTCATCTTAGATATCATGATGCCTAATATCAATGGCTTAGCAGCCTGCCAGATGATTAGAGAAAAAGCAAATGTTCCTATTATTATGCTTTCTGCCAAATCAAGCGATGCCGATAAAATCATCGGTTTGAATTTAGGGGCAGATGACTATATGACTAAACCGTTTAATCCTTTAGAATTAGTGGCTCGTGTCAAATCACAATTACGCCGTTTTACAACTTTAAATCCCAATCCCCAAACTGCTACGGATTTAATTCTGATTAGGGACTTATGTATCGATCAAAAAAAACACATTGTATCTATTAGAGGCGAAAATGCCACATTAACACCTATCGAGTTTGAAATTTTAGTTTTATTGTGCTCACACCCTAATATTGTCTTTTCAATGGAGGAAATATTTGAAAAGGTATGGAAGGAAAGATACTATGATTCAAATAATACAGTGATGGTTCATATCCGTAAACTGCGTGAAAAAATTGAAAAAAACCCAAGATACCCTGAATATATCAAAACTGTTTGGGGTGTTGGCTACAAGGTAGAGAACTAATGAATAGACCTCATAAACATTTTAAAAATCGTATTTTATTAAGCCTTTTGATTGCGATTATTATCGCTAGTATTATTACAGCTACACTGTTAATTATTAGCTCTTATTTAAGCTTCTACCAATTTTTAGACAGCCATCAAAGAGTTTTATTTAATACCTTGATTTTTCTAGTCAGTTTGTTTATCACTTTCAGTAAGTTGATGGACATGAGTTTTACCTATATTGCGAAAATCGTTTCAGCCATCAATCATATTGCCAATGGTGAATTTGATGTTGCTATTCCGATTGAGCAAGATGATGAATTAGGCTATATTGCCCATCATCTCAATATCATGGCAAGGCAACTGCGCCAAAACAAAGTCAAAGAAGCCAAAAGTATTGAAAAAGAAAGATTGGCTAATCTTGCCATTCGGGAAGAAGAAAAGACCAAAAATGACTTAATCACTAATGTAGCTCATGATTTAAGAACTCCCCTAACTTCGATGATTGGGTATCTGCAACTGTTATGCGATAATCCCTCATTAGATGAAGCGACTAAAACAAAGTATCTGAATATCGTCAATGATAAAGCCAAGCGTTTAAATCACTTGATGAACGATCTGTTTGATTATGCGGCTTTCTCAGGTAATCAGATTCACCATCAGGTAACTCGTTTAAATATTTCGGAATTAGTTGCGATGATTGCGGACGAATTTTATCCGGTCTTTGAACAAAGCGGACATGAAGTTAATATCAATATTTCAAATCCGAACCTCTTTGTCTGGGGTGATGGTATGTTGTTGGCTAGAGTTTTTGATAATTTGATTTCCAATGCGGTTAAATATGGCGATAAAGATACACCGATTGAGATTTCCATAAATCATGACGATATTTCCGTAACCGTCAAAGTTATCAATCAAGGTCCGGAATTAACTAGAGAAGAATTAGATAAACTATTTGAAAAATTTTATCGGACTGATGCCAGCCGTTCTTCCACAACCGGTGGCACAGGATTAGGTTTAGCGATTGCGAAAAGTATTATTGAAATGCATGAAGGCGAGATTTTCGCCACTTCTCGCCATCATCAAACTTCATTTATCGTCGTTCTTAAAAGAGCTATCGATTAACCGATAGCTCTTTTCTTTACCCTAAATCAGCTACATCTTTAAATTCCACATAGGCATTGCTACTGCCTTCTAAACTGAAAACTTGAATGATATTCTTTCCCTTCTTTAACAATGGCGCCGGTACATATAAGGATTTTTGAGGTCCTCTTTGAAAGTAACGTCCGATATTAAATCCGTTGATAAACACATTACCTTTCATGAAATGCTCAAGATAAATAAAGGTATCCATCGCTTCTTCAACTTCTAAATAGCCTTCATATAAAGCCGGTAGCGATGTGGTTTCCACCGGTTTAAATGCTACCTTAGAAAAATCATTCATCTCCAATGTGTACATTTCCCAATCATGAACCTCTTGTAAGCCTAGTAAAACAGCTTTGGTAATTCCCTTATAGTCATATAATTCCGGTCCGTAGTTAACACGTCCCATATTTTCCACCAAAATATCTAAAGTCAAGACTTCATCTTGAGCAACTGAAATCTCTATCTCTTGATAATCCATGCTTCTTTCATAAATAGCCTGCATTTGACCATTCGTGTAAATATAAGCTCTATCATGTAAGCCCATGATTTTCAATGGACGCTTTTGGAAAGGTCCTTTTAACTGTGTTCGATATAAAACAAACCCAAAGGCTTGACCTAGTTTTTCCATTGGCAACACATATGGGCGTTTAACAATACTAGATGCAAAAGAGTCTAATTGCTCAAATAATGGTGCATAACTTGTCATTTGAACTTTCCCATAGCTGTATCTTGGATTTTCTTGAACTTCAACTTGCGGAATAGTAAAACCTCTGTCTTTCAAAACTTTCTGACAAGCATAATATTTAGGGGTTCTATCGCCGTTTTCCGATAATAAGCAATGATAATCATAACTAGTTACTGTAGGTGCATACTTATCATAATAATTTGCTCCATTCCAGAAATTAAAGTTTGTTCCGCCATGGAACATATAGAAATTAACATTGCCTCCCATATCTAAGAGTGTCGCAAATTCAGAAGCTGTGTCATCGGCATCACGGACATGGTGTTCTTCACCCCAATGATCAAACCAGCCGTTCCAAAACTCACCGCACATCAAAGGGCCTTCAGGCTGAACCATTCTTAAATTTTTAAAGTTTCTTGGTGTATCACTGCCAAAATTAACGACTTTAAAAATATGCGGTACTCCGCCCCCGTTCAACATACTTTCATCATCACCGTCACTGGTAAATAAAAAGACAGGCATTTGTTCTTCTTGATAAATATCGGCAACACTTTGCATATAGGCATGGTCCATACCGTAACTGCCATATTCATTTTCAACTTGCATCATAATAATGTTTCCGCCATTTTCAATTAAATGTCCTTTTAAATGGGCAAATACTTCATGAAAATAACGTCGTACACATTCTAAAAATAAAGCATCGTTCACACGCAATTTGATATTATCTTTCGCCAACAGCCAACTAGGTAAGCCCCCAAAATCCCATTCGGCACAAATATAAGGTCCCGGTCTTACAATCACATATAAATCTAAGCTTTCAGCTATCTCAATAAATTTCTCAATGTCTAAAATTCCCGTAAAATCAAAATGTCCTTCCTTGGCTTCATGAAGATTCCAAGGCATATAGGTTTCAACTGTATTAAACCCACAGGCCTTTAATTTTGCCAAACGGTCATACCAGTATTCCGGTACGACACGAAAGTAATGAATAGCTCCCGAAATAATTTTTGTCCTCTTTCCGTCAATTAAAAATGCCTCTTTATCAATGCTTACTCTCATAAACTCATCTCCTTTCATTTATTATAGCAGTTACTACCATTTATTTACAAAAGAAACTTGTTAAAAAGATAGAAAAATGGTATATTTTTAAATATAGAAATGAGGAGATACAACATGAGAAACAAAAAACAAGCAAGCTCAACGTTGCTTATATGTGCTGCTATCTTTTTAGTTTTCGCTTTTGTATATCTTGTAACCCCACCGATTTACAATAAAGTGCTGACTAAAAAATATGAAACAAGAGAAAAAGAGCTGTTAGAAGCTTTAACCACAGATAGTGATACAGAAATGTTGATAACAAGATATGCCATTGAAAATAATGCTTATCTGCAAATTCAAGGAGAGGGCATTCAGTATGCTACCCCAACTATTTCATCAATTGGCAATATTGAAACAAACCATAGCTATCAATCCTATAATGGCAAAGCTATGAACTTAACCATTCAATATGCCAATAATTCAGTTGTTGACTTGAATCGTGTTCAAATGGTTGTCTTACCGGTTTCTGCCTTGATTTTGATTTGTTTAGTTTGTCTATTACAATTTTTATACAAAGACTCACCTCAAGGCGATTATGACAAGTTGTATAAAGCAACCTCTGATATGTTGTCATTAAGCGACCAAGCTTATCTACCTATTAAATCAGGCAATAAAAAACAAGATGCCCTTTATAAAAATATCAATACATTATACGAACAAATCAGAATGTCTATTGATGCTTTAAAACGTCAAGTTGATGATAAATCAGTGATGGAAAATCATTTGCTTCAACTTTTAAAACAACAAGGTCAAAAGACAAGCTTAGCATTAGATGAAGTCATTGATATGTTGTCTAAGATGGCTTTAGATGAAGGAAAGTATCGCAATCATTATCTTTACTTAATTGATGCCAAAGTGAAATTAGAAGATTTACAAACCTCTCTAAATCAAGATGTCAGCTTAGGCTCTTCTGATACAGCAATGAAAACAGTCGATATTGAAAAATATCTCAAACAATTAACCGCATCTTACGAATTATTATCTTTAAAGAAACGTGTAAGTTTCCGATTTAATTTTAAAGCATCATTTAAAGCGACAATCAAAGATTTATTATTTAAAAAGTTTTTTGAAGAAATCATGGCTTTTATCTTACTTCAATGTGATTCACAATCCAATATTCTAATCGTTCAAAATAATTACGATATTC
>CAJUOR010000078.1 GCA_910588165.1 uncultured Thomasclavelia sp. | reverse complement strand
CTCAATGAATACTTCGGTCAACAGCTATCTAAAGATGATGCCTTTCAAAATTTTATTCAACGCTTTAATGCTCCAATACCCGAAGTTACCAAACTCCCTAATGGTTTAAATGGTTCATTGCGCGATTATCAGATAGTTGGTTTTCAATGGCTCAAAACCTTAGCCTATTATGGTTTAGGCGGTATTTTGGCAGATGATATGGGATTAGGCAAAACACTTCAAACGATTACCTATATCCTAGATTATAAAAATACGTATCAAAAAGGCTGTCATCTTGTTGTCTGTCCTACTTCTTTAGTTTTCAACTGGCAAGAAGAATTAACACGCTTTGCCCCTAGTCTTAAATATAAAATTATCAGTGGCAACCAAACGGAAAGAAGCGAAAAAATTCTAAGCCTCAAAGATGAGAATGTTGATGTCGTTATTACCTCTTTCCCACTTTTAAGAAGAGATGTTGAGAGCTATCAAAACATAACTTTTGAAACGATTGTTTTAGATGAAGCTCAATATATTAAAAATGCGACTTCTTTAAACGCTCAAGCCACTAAGAAAATCAATGCTAAAATCCACTTTGCCTTAACAGGAACACCAATTGAAAACTCATTAGCTGAGCTATGGTCTATTTTTGATTTCATTTTACCGGATTATTTCTCCAGCCATCACTACTTTAGAAATAAATATGAGCGTCCGATTTTAAAAGATGGTGATATTAAAGCCGGAGCTTTACTGCAAAAACAAATTCAGCCTTTCATTTTAAGACGTATGAAAAAAGATGTCTTAAGTGAGCTTCCTGATAAAATCGAAACAAGGATTCCAATTCAGATGACTGCTAAACAAAAAGAAGTTTATTTCTCTTATTTACTTGAGTGTCAACGTGTCATTGACTCAGATATCAGAAGCTTTGGTTTTAATGAAACACGTTTTGAAATTTTAAGTCGTTTAACCCATTTAAGACAGCTTTGTGATCACCCTAAACTATTTCTAAAGGACTACGATGGGCAAAGCACTAAGCTTATTACATTGATTGAACTATTACGTGAAGCCCTAGACGGCGGGCATCGTGTCTTGGTCTTCTCACAATTTACTGGTATGTTAAAGCTAATTAAAGAAGAACTTGAGCATTTAGAAATGTCCTACTACTATTTAGACGGCAATACAAAAATGGACGAACGCGGTCAGCTTGTCAAAGATTTTAATCAGGGTAAGCGCAGTATCTTCCTAATTTCTTTAAAAGCCGGTGGCACTGGCTTAAATCTTGTAGGTGCAGATATGGTCATTCACGTTGATCCATGGTGGAATCCGGCAGTTGAAAATCAAGCAACCGATAGGGCTTATCGTATCGGTCAAAATCAAACGGTACAAGTGATTAAATTGATTACCGCGCATTCTATTGAAGAAAAAATATTTGAGCTTCAGGAACGCAAAAAAGACTTGGTTAATACGATTATTACACCCGGTGAGAACTTCTTGACCCACCTTTCAGAAAATGAGATTATTGATTTATTCAATACTGATTATCGCTAAACAAAAAAAGTATTGTCTATGCTTAAACTAGCATATCAACAATACTTTTTCGTTTTATTTGATTTTCTTATTTAACTCTGGCTACACCTGTTTTAATCGCTGCTTCGCTAACTGCCTTAGCAACAGAATCAGCCACACGTGAATCTAGGGCGGAAGGAATGATATATGTTTCAGACAACTCGTCTTCGCTAACTAAATTAGCAATCCCATAAGCTGCCGCCAATTTCATTTCCTCGTTAATCTTGCGAGCGTGAACATCTAAAGCTCCTCTAAATAACCCAGGGAAGGCTAAAACATTGTTGACTTGGTTAGGGAAATCAGAACGCCCCGTTCCAACAACTCTTGCCCCACCTAAAAGTGCTTCATGATAATTGATTTCAGGTTCGGGATTAGCCATGGCGAAAACAATCGCATCTTTCTTCATACCGGCAACCATATCTTTATCCAATAATTTAGGTGCTGAAACGCCGATAAAGACATCAGCTTGTTTTAATGCTTCGCTCATATTTAAACGCTGTTTAGAACGATTAGTTAGCAAGGCTAATTCTTTTGTCAAGAAATCATAATGTTCAATATCATCTTCAATAACAATCCCATTGATATTAAAACCAAAAATTTCCTTAACCCCATATGCTAATAACATTTTTATAATTGAGCTTCCCGCTGCCCCTGTTCCGCTCACAACCACCGTAATATCTTCCGGCTTCTTTTGAACAACCTTTAAAGCATTGATTAAAGCTGCAGTCACTACAATAGCGGTCCCATGCTGATCATCATGAAAAACAGGAATATCCAATTCATCAATCAAACGTCTTTCGATTTCAACACATCTAGGGGCACTAATATCTTCTAAATTGATGCCTCCAAAAGTAGGTGCAACTGCTTTACATATTTGAATAATCGCTTCTGTGTCCTGTGTATCTAAGCAAAGAGGAATAGCATCAATACCTGCAAATTTCTTAAACAATATTGATTTTCCTTCCATTACCGGCATCGCTGCCTCAGGACCGATATTGCCTAAACCTAATACAGCACTACCGTCGCTAATAACAGCTACACTATTGCTTTTCCATGTATAATCATAAGCTTTCTCTTTATTTTCAGCAATTAATTGACATGGTCGAGCAACTCCTGGTGTATAAGCCAAAGATAAATCCTCTTTACTATCCAAGTCAACTTTCAAATTAACCTCTAATTTTCCTTTACTTCTCTTATGTAGCAATTCTGCTTGTTCATATACGTCCATCTTATTTCCCTCCTAAAAGTGTTTCAATCATGACTAAATGTCCTTTAAACACGATTTTTTGAGCTTCTGAAGTAATAATAAAGCTCATTCCCTTTGTAATTTTTTCTTGATTACAGAGTCCTTCGCCTTCAAGCACCGTCATTAAGCGCATCGGTTCATGGTTTTCAATTTGATATTTTCCATCTACATTAACTTTAGAAACTTTAAATATATGATTATCAAGATAATTGACTTTTTGCATATCCTCTTGTTGCGTGCATTGATCGTTAAGCTGTTGAGGTAGATACGGCACATCGACAACATCTAATGATTTTTGAACGTGTAACTCTCTTAAATTTCCGTTGGCATCTTTGCGATGATAATCATAAACACGATAAGTTATATCGCTAGACTGTTGAACCTCATAGATTAAAGAACCGGCACAAATCGCATGTAATGTTCCGCTGGGAATCCAATAAAAATCACCTGGTGCGATATCAATAACATTTAACAATGAATCATAATCATCTTTTTCTATCGCTTGAACTAATTCATCTTTTGTCTTTGCATGATGACCCATCACCATTTTAGTTTCCTTATCACAGTCAACAACATACCAACACTCTGATTTACCTAGACTGTCTTCATGTTCCTTCGCATATTGATCGTCAGGGTGAACTTGAACGCTTAAGTCATCATTCGCATCTATCCATTTAACTAAAATAGGAAACTCGGGGGCTGTCATATTGCCAAAAAGCTCACGATGATTTTCGTATAGCCATGATAATTTCTTTCCTTTAAATGCTCCATTGGCAATTTCACAGTCGCCATTATGATGAGCTGAAATACACCAATTTTCACCAGTATGATAACTTGGAATATCAAAATTGTATTGTGTTTTTAAACGCTCTCCACCCCATATAGTTTCTTTAAAAACCGGATTGAGAATAATTATATCATTCATAAGCTCCCTCCTCAAAATAAGCATCAGGTTGATAAACTTTAATCCCCTCATTTTTTAATAACCTAACAAACACCCCATCACCTTTAATTAAACGGCGACAAAATTGTCCATCATATATATAGTCGCTGCCACAGCTAGGACTTCTAGGCATTAAAATTGCTGTATCTGCTTTAATTGCCTCTGTAATAGCCAAAGCCATTTGAGCACCTTTTTCAAACGCTTCTGTCACATTTTTACCATCAGCCATGATAACTTTATCACCTTTAATTTCACTAGGAATACGAGGTACTTCTAAACCACCTAGCATTTCCGGACATACAGGTACAGCTTTCCCCTCTTTAACTAATTGGACAACACGTTCATCAACGTTATTATTCTTACCGTTATATTTGCAAGCCATGCCGACTAAACAGGCACTACAAACAATCATAGATTCCCTCCTAGCAACACTTGTCTTAAAGCTTCAACATCGTTAACAATATAATCAGCACCTGCTTCAACTAATTCTTCATAAGTTCGGTTTCCCCAAGTTACACCTATTGTTTTTATATCGGCATTCTTACCAGTCTTAATGTCGACATTACTATCGCCAATATAAAAAGCTTCCGTCTTTGAAACATTAAAGTTTTTTAGCGCCGCTAGTACAAAATAAGGGTTTGGTTTAGGATCAATCCCATCAACTTGCCCCTGACAGAAATCTATACTATCTTTAAACCAATAATGGCAAATCTTTTTTGCCAACCTATCGGGCTTATTGGTAATAACACCTACTTTATGTCCTTGACGTTTCAACTCTTTAAGCAATTCAATTAAGTTTTCATAAGGTTCGGTATGATCAAGACAATGCTTATCATAGTAAACATCAAAAAGTTCTCTAGCTTGAAGATAAAGTTTCTCATCTTCACTCCCAAAAGCTCTTTGAATTAACTTTTTTACCCCGTTGCCTACGAAATAGCAATATGCTTTAGTTTCATGCCCAGGATAACCTAATATCTTTAAGGCATACTCTGTAGCATTTTTCAAATCTTCTAAAGAATCTACTAAAGTTCCATCTAAGTCAAATAAATACAACATTTCTCCATCTCCTATATATAAAGAATAGTATAACGAGTCATTAAATTAATGTCAAGTATTGACAACAACAGAAAAGGCTCAAATTTGAGCCTGCTACTAACATTTCAAAAATTGTTCAATTGGAAGGACGAAAATAGTTGCGCCTCCGACAAGGACATCTACCATGATAGGAGTAAAAAATTCTCCCATTTCAGTAGGTGGTACAGTTGGTTCTTTTTCAACTCTTTTACGTGCATTCGCTTTAATAATCTCAATACAAGCATCAACACGCTCATCATCCGTACCAACGAAAAAAGTTGTGTTACCTTTCTTTAAGAATCCACCTGTTGTAGATAATTTAGTGACAAAGAATCCATTTTCAGTTAATGCGGAAGAAACCGTAGAACTGTCATCACTATTGACAATACCAATAATCAGTTTCATAAAATCAACTCCTTTTTTTACACTTTTATTTTACCACTTTTCTTTAAAGATTGCACCTATTTTCATTAAGAAAATCAACTGCTTATTAAATTTTAAAGTTTTATGACCTTTTTATTTGTTCAAAAGTCTAAAATGCGATAAAATATGTTTATGTAAAAGAAAGGAAGTTGAATATGTCAGAACAATGTCAAAATGTTGAATGCGGTAGCCAAGAAAAATGTCAGGGTTGTCCTTCAAATGCACATGGTGATCTTTTAAAACCAACCCATAAACTTAATAAAATCAGAAATGTCATTGGTGTAGTAAGTGGCAAAGGCGGTGTCGGTAAGTCTTCTGTTACCTCTATGCTTGCAATTGCCGCTAAAAACAAAGGATTAAAAGTCGGAATCTTGGATGCTGATATTACCGGTCCATCAATTCCAAAAGCTTTTGGAATAACAGAACAAGCTTATGGGACACAAGAAGGTATTATTCCTGCTAAAACTAAAAGTGGAATTGAGATAATGTCTATCAATCTTTTATTAGAAGACCCTGAACAACCGGTATTATGGCGTGGTCCTATTTTAGGAAACATGGTAACACAATTTTGGACAGATGTTATTTGGGGAGAATTAGACTATTTATTTGTGGATATGCCACCGGGAACCGGAGATGTTCCTTTGACAGTTTTCCAATCATTACCTTTGACTGGAATTGTTGTAGTTACAGCTGCCCAAGATCTTGTTTCAATGATTGTTGGTAAAGCTATTCACATGGCTAATCAAATGAATATCCCTATCATTGGCTTAATTGAAAATATGAGTTACTTTATCTGTCCGAATTGTAATGAAAAACATTATATTTTCGGTAAAAGTCATTTAGAAGAAGTAAGTCAAAAATACCAAGTGCCAATTTTATCGCAAATGCCTTTAAACTCAGAAATTGCTAATTTATGTGATCAAGGTGCTATTGAACGGTTAAAAGATAATCCGTTAGATGAAGTCATTGAGCATATTATTAAAAATAAAGCCGAATAAAAACAGTATATGATAAAAGTGCAAAAAAAGAAAGGCTGAGAATAGTCTTTCTTTTTTTTTTTGCTAAATGCAACTATCAAAATCCCAAAAAAAAGGAACCCGGCAGTTAGCTATTGTTGCACAAACGCACTATCGTCGCCG
>CAJUOR010000077.1 GCA_910588165.1 uncultured Thomasclavelia sp. | reverse complement strand
TTGGCTAATCAGAGTAACGATCAACGAATGCCATAGCTTTTCACGAAAGTGGTTTAATCGTAACGTGGATTTAGTTGAGGATTTCAGTATGTATGGCTTAAAAGAAGAACCGACTTATCCGGAGGTTTTAGAAGCTGTATTAAAGCTTAAACCGAATTTAAAGAATGTCATTTATTTATATTACTATGAAGGCTATCAGTTATCGGAAATAGCTGAAATATTAAATCAAAAAGAAAATACGATTTATACTTGGATGCATAGAGCTAAAAAGAAGCTGAAAGAAATGTTAGGGGATGATAGATTTGAATAAGCCATTAAAAGATTTAGAAAATTTAAAGTTAGATGAAGCTTTAAAACAAAAAACATTGGAAGCTATTTATCGTCCTTCTTCACAAAAGAAAAATTATTTTTTTCCAATCTTAGTATCTGTTTGTTTGGCTTTGTTAATCATTGCTTTACAGATTCCTAAAGGCGAGCCACTCAATAAAGAAGTTTTGGTCGTATCTTCCTATGTCAGTATTGATGTCAATCCAAGCATGACTTTGGAATTAGATAAAGACAACAAAGTCATTAAAGCTAAGGCTTTTAATGATGAGGCTAAAGCGTTATTAAAAAAAATCGATATGCGTGAATTACCGATAGAAGAAGCCTTGAACTTGTTGATGACAAATTCTGATTTTCAAAACTATTTAGATCAAGGTTTCTTACAAGTTAGTATATATAGTGAAGATAAGACAAAAGAAACTTCGCTTGAAACGATGCTTAAGCAACAGTTATCTTCCTATCTTCAAGATGATAATTACAGTTGTGTTTGTGCTTCGCAAAAGCATTATCAAGAAGCCAAGCATCATCATATGTCCTTTGGTAAATATCAGATGATTGAGATGATTATTGATTTAGATTCCGACTACAAGCTTGAAGATTTGAAAAAAGAAAATATGCGAACTTTAAAAACAATCTACGAATCTTTAACTAACACAAAAGAAGACGCACATACACAACATCATCAGCATAAACGCAAGCATCAACATTAAGAATATCGCAAGATATTCTTTTTTTTGTGTTAATGGTTGAAATGTCAAAAGATGGACACACTACATCTGAGGTGAGAAAATGGATCATTTAAAATATCAGGCTTTGGTGAAACAAAAAGCCCCTAAGCCTAAGGTGTTTAGAAACTTATTGGTCGCTTTTGTAACCGGAGGAACAATAGGTTTAATCGGTGAAATCTTACTGCATATGTATATGCATATTTTCAGCTTTAGTTCCAAAGAGGCAAGTGTTCCTATGGTTGTGACAGTGGTATTTGCAGCTTGTCTTTTAACAGCTCTAGGTTACTTTGATAAAATTGCCGCTTGCTGTGGTGCAGGTACATTCATTCCGATTACAGGCTTTGCCAATTCATTGACAAGTGCGGCGATTGAAGCTCGAACAGAAGGCTTAGTCTTGGGTGTGGGCGCAAATATGTTCAAATTAGGCGGAACAGTTATTACTTTTGGAATAGTTTCGGCCTTTGTGATGGGAGTGATACGTTATGTCTTTTTCGGTGGTTAATCAAACTCTGCATTTTGAGAATGTGTATTTAGCTTCGGTCGGTAATCAAGCAGGTCCGGTTGAAGCCAGAGGCCCATTAGGTAAAATGTTTGATAGTACTTTAAGCGATTTATATGGTGGGCAGAAGTCTTTTGAAAAAGCCGAACAATGTCTTTTGAAAAATGCGATTTCCTATTGCTTAGATAAAGTTAATCTGAATATCGGACAAATCGATTTGTTAGTTGGAGGTGATTTGTTGAATCAAATTACAACAGCTAATTTTGTTGCACGAGATTTAGCTCGCCCCTTTGTCGGTGTGTATGGTGCTTGCTCGACATCAGCCTTGGCCATTCTGAATGGTGCGATGTATGTTGAATCGGGAATGCAAAATGTTTTAGCTTTTACGGCAAGTCATCAAGCCACAGCCGAAAGACAATATCGCTATCCTTTGGAATATGGCGTCCAAAAGAAACCAACCACTACTTATACAGCCACAGGAGGTGCGGCTTTCCTGCTTCAAAATAAGAAAAACAAAATCCGTTTAAAAAGTGCGACAATCGGTAAAGTCATTGATTATGGTTTAAAAGATGCTAACGATATGGGAAGTGCCATGGCACCGGCAGCATTTACAGTGATGATGGATCATTTTAATAATACGCAGACTAAACCAAGTGATTATGATTTAATTGTTACCGGAGATTTATCAACCTTTGGCATAGAGATGTTAAAGAGCTTGTTTGAAGAAGAAAAAATGACGTTAGATAATCTCAACGATTGCGGCTTAATCTTATATGATACCAAAAAACAAAATGTTTTTATGGGTGGCAGCGGCTGTGCTTGCAGTGCTTTAGTTTTAAGTACATTATTGTATCAAAAGCTTTTAGAAGGGCAATACGAACGTATTTTATATGTTCCGACCGGTGCTTTATTATCTCCTACAAGCACTAATCAAAAAGAAAGTATTCCTTGTATTGCTCATGCGTTAGAATGGGAGGTTGTCAAATGAATTATGTAGGTGCATTTTTCTTCTGTGGTCTAGTATGTATGATTGCGCAATGGATTTATGATCATTCCAAACTGACACCGGGGCATATTATTTGTTTGTTTGTTTGTATCGGTTCTTTTTTAGATATTTTCAGTATTTATGACAAGTTTGTTGAATGGTTTGGAGCAGGTGCTTTATTGCCTATCACAAGCTTTGGGCATTCATTGATGCATGGAGCAATGGCAAAGACTTCGGAATATGGCTTGCTAGGTGTGGCGATGGGGATGTTTGATTTAACCGCAGCAGGTATTACAAGTGCTATTTTATTTGCTTTTATTTTCGCTTTAATCTTTAAACCGAAATCATGAGTAATCGTTCATTTGATATTAGTCAAAGAGAATTTGTTTTTGATGCCAAGCCTTTGACCTTAACGTATGTGACAAGTTTAACCGATAATCTTTATCTCAATCAGTTAATTAGTGGCTTATTGACACTGAAAGATGAAAAGACATTATTAGAAGCACTTATTAACGGAAGTATCGAAATAACAGCTGATGTAACTAGGCAAGAAAAGATGCTACTTTCAGGTTGCAGTGTGATTGACTATGAGCAGCAATACTATATTTTAGAAACTAGAAGCTATCCTGGACGTTCTATTTCATCGCCCGAAACCGAAAAGAGCGTGCGAGGGGCCAAAGACGGTTTTAGTGAGAATATCATCAGTAATGTCGGTTTAATCCGCCGTCGTATAAGAGATAACAGATTAGTGATGGTAATGTTTGAGGTAGGAAAGATTTCCAAAAGCGATGTCTGTCTAGCTTATATTGAGGGTTTAGCCGATGATAGCTTATTGCACGTTATCCAAGAATGTTTAACAAAGTTAAATGTCGATGAAATCGTGATGAGTGATCGAGCTTTAGAAGAAGTGATGTTAGGTCAAGGGTATCACCCTTTTCCCTTTGTGAGATATTGTGAGCGTCCTGATATAGTTGCCGCTCAATTGATGAAAGGGGATATTGCTTTAATCGTTGATACATCGAGCAGTGTCATCTTATTACCTATTACGCTGTTAGATCTTTTGCAACACGTTGAAGAGCATCGTGAAACACCCTTTGTCGGTACTGTCTTTAGGTTAGTAAGACTGCTTGCGGTTATTTTATCTATTTATTTAGTACCATTATGGTTAGCGGTTATCCAAACTGGTGAACTTAATTTCAGATTGTTTGTAAAGCCCGAAAACTTTAGTATGACAAGTATTGTTATGCAGGTTTTTCTAGTTGAAGGGGCAATCGAATTACTACGTTTAGCAACCATCTACACACCTAGTGCTTTAAGCAGTGCTATGGGTTTAATTGCCGCTATTTTGGTTGGACAAATGGCAATTGATTTAGGTATGTTTACGCCTGAAGTCTTATTGTATTGTGCTATCAGCAATGTGGCAGGGTATGCCACACCTAATTATGAATTAGGCAACGCCAATAAGTTGGTTAAATGGCTGATGATTATTTTTGTGGGATTGTTTGGAAGATATGGTTTTGTAACATTTCACTTTATGTTGCTTTTCTATTTAGCTCATTTAAAAGTTTTTAATTACGACTATTTCTATCCTTTTATCCCTTTTGATGGAAAGAAAATTTTGCAATACATCATTCGCTTTCCTAAAAGAGCGAATAAATGCTGACAATGACCGAACTTTTTTAGTTTGGTTGTTGTTGGCATCTTTTTTTATAGTTTAAATCATGTTATAATGAGAAAGGTGATTCTATGGAAAGTTATGAGATTAGATTAGATAATTTTGAAGGACCGATGGACTTGCTTTTACATTTAGTCAAAGAAAAAGAAATGGACCTTTTAAATTTAGAAATTACAAAGATTACAGAACAGTATCTTGACTATATTCAACAATCACAAGATTTGCATCTGGAAATAGCCAGTGAATATTTAGTGATGGCTGCTTACTTAATCGAAACGAAAAGTAAAATGTTATTACCTAAAGAAAAAGTTGAGATAGAAGATGGCTATGAGCCTGATCCAAGACAAGCTTTAATCAATCGTTTGTTAGAATATAAGCGCTATAAAGATGTGGTTGAAGCCCTAAAGATAAAACAAGAAGAGCGTCAGGCCTTTTTTACGAAACTGCCAAGTAATATGCAGTTTTTGACGGAAGATAATGAAATGAAAATCCCGGAGAATTTAGATACATATAGTTTAATTTTAGCTATGCAGAAATTGATGCAAAGGAAAATTCGACTAACACCTATGAAACAGGCGGTAGCTCAAAAAGAAATTTCAATCGAGGATAGAACTAATCAGATTAAGGCAATTTTACATCAAAGAAGATATGAAAAAATTCCTTTTGAAGCTTTATTTGATGAAGGCGATAAACAAGTTTTTGTCGTTACTTTTTTAGCGATTTTAGTTTTAGCTAACCAAGGAGAGCTTGCCATTATTCAAGAAAATCAATTTGATGAGATATTTGTGGAGGTTTTATGATAGAAGAATTAGAAAATGAAAAGATAGGAATTATTGAAGGAATGTTTTTTTTGGCAGGCGATGAGGGGTTGAGTCTAAAGGAGATACGAACTGTTTTAGAAGATGGGGAAGCCAACACACGTTTATATATCGAACGCTATAAAGAGCTGTTAGAAAAGGATAGTCAAAGGGGCTTACAACTTGTTTTCCTAGCAGGTAAATATAAGCTGACAACAAAGCCTGTTTATAAGCCCTTTTATGAAAGAATGATTCAAGAAAAAGAAAGTGTTCTTTCACAAGCAGCTTTAGAAACCTTGGCAATTATTGCCTATAAACAACCGGTAACTCGTGTTCAAATTGAAGAAATCAGAGGTGTTGCCAGCGATGCGATTGTGAGAAGGTTGCAGGCAAGAGCATTAATTAAAGAAGTAGGACGCCAGGATAGTCCCGGAAAACCTATTTTATATGGTGTAACAGATATCTTTATGGACGCTTTTAATTTAGCCACTTTGGAAGAATTACCGCCTTTAGAAGAAATCTTAGAAGATCCACAGGAAAATATGAGTATTTTTGATTTTAAATATCAAGAAACGGAAAATGTAGATATTTAAAGATAGGCTGATAGCTTAAAAAAATAGTTATTTTGAGGTAAAGGAAATGAAAAATAAAATTTTTAGTTTTTTATTAGTATTTAGCTTACTTTTATGTGCTTGTTCAAAAACAAGTCGTATGCCTTTTAATCAAGAAGAATTGAAAATAGTCGTAACGTCTGATTGGCATTATTTAGTCCAAAGCTATTATGAGAATTATACTAATTTTGGTAAAGATTTGTTAAAAGGCGATGGCAAGATGACTAATTACAGCGATCAGATTATTGATAGCTTTGTAACTAAGATGAAAGAAGAACAGCCGGATTTAATTGTCATTACAGGTGATTTAACCTTTAACGGTGAGTTGAATAGTCATCAACAGTTAGCCAAGAAACTTGAAAGTTTAAAAGAGGCAGGTATCGAGATAGCTGTTTTACCCGGAAATCATGATATCAACAATATTTTTGCCCGTCAATTTGATGATGTTAAAGGAGCTGTCCAAGTTGAAAGCTTGGATAAAGAAACCTTTCAACAAACTTATCAAAACTTAGGTTATGAGGAAGCTAAAAGTATAGATGAGCATTCCTTGAGTTATCGACTTGACTTAAATCAGCATTACAGTTTACTTTTAGTAGACAGTATTCAAGATTCTTATCAGCAAAATAGTGCTTTAAGTGAAGAAACAATGGCTTGGTTAGAAAAAGAGCTTCAAGCTATTCAAAAGGAGCATAAAATCCCATTGATTGCCATGCATCATAATTTAGCTAGACATAGTAACTTATTATATGAAGGTTAT
>CAJUOR010000076.1:2506-6493 GCA_910588165.1 uncultured Thomasclavelia sp. | reverse complement strand
CATTATTAAGGCAGTCCTGAAAACACAGCTCTTTAACTAGACCATAGCATAACCCTAAAATAAAATTGAATATAAGCAGAACTTTACCAATCTTGGACCATTGAATTAAATAAAATCGTGCCTGGATAGGTGTCTTAAATCTCTGCGATGCCTTTAGCTTGATTGCCTTACGATACCATAATTGCCAAAAAATGTTCGGTCTTTGATACAAATCATTTAATACTTTAGCTAAACTATATAAATCACTTCTCCAATCACACGGTTGACCATTGAGATATTCCCAAGAAGCATAAGCCGGCGAGCCAAAGCGACTTTTGGCACTCTTCATCAATCTTAAAGAACCGAAATCTACTAAATAATATGTTTTACCATCAAATAAAATATTAGCAGGTTTCAAGTCAGCATAGAGCAGTCCTTGACGCCATATTTCTTGTAATATGTCCAATAGTATTTGAGCTAGCTTCTCTATTTCCTTTTTGGTTAAGCGCTGTTTATAAGCACTTAGATTTTCTCCCTTAATATAACGCATCACAATATAGAAGTATCCCTCATCTTCATAACTATCTAAATATGAAGCAATATGCGTGTGTTTCAATCTTTGAAGTAGTTTAGTACCATCTTTTTCGGCAAGTGCCGGCAAAGCCGTTTTTTTTATAGCAACATTTTGCAATAATTGAGTATCCCAAGCCAAATAGACTTTACCATAGCTTCCTAATCCAATCACTTTTTGAAAAAGGTAGCGACTATTCATGATAGATTAGATGATAATTCGCAAATCTAAGATCATCATTTTCTTGTAAAAAAACTTTCTCTTCTGTTTCTAAACGTTTTTCATTAATAAATGTCCCATTCGTACTCCCCATATCCATTAAAAAGCATCGATTAGCCTCTAGGCTAATTTGAGCGTGTTGCTTTGATATTTCGGGATAAGCTAAGACACATTGGCATGAATTTTGTCTGCCTATGACAAAGGGAATTTCATTGATAAAATACTGATTGCCTTTCTCATCAATCAAATAACCATATTGGCTGATAAGCGGTAATATTTGAGTTTTACTGTCATCACTATCTAACATCATCGTTTGCTCAACTAAAGAAGGTTCGTTATACGTCGCATATTGTTCATGAACTGCAAAAGCTTTGAAAAATTCATCTTCCTCTTTCTTTCGTTGTTTAAACAGAAATCTAAAACGTGATTTAGGTGGTTTTTCTTCAAGAAAATGCAGAACAAGTGATAAACGGAAAGGTCTTTGTTTACAAGTCATATAAAGCTGAGAAAGCCAAGCATCATCTCCCTCAAAATTGATATGCTCAAAAATTTCATTTAAAAACATAGCTATTTCCTTTTCAGATCCATGATGGCTAATAGGCATTCGTAACAGTTGCAAACGCCCACTTTCTTGATGAATAAATACATCATTAACTGAAAGCAGACAGTAATCAGACATAGCCTCATCAATTGCCGTAGCTATAGTTTGAATCCATAAAGTCAAAACCTTTTGACTGATTGGTTGAAAATTCATATATTGCTTCAAACTCATATGATTGCCACAGTCAAACAATAAACAAGTTTCATCTTTAGGATGCACAAAGCAGGTCAGATACTTTTCGTCATGAAGATATAAAATACGTTTTTGACTATTGAGCCTCTCTTTCTCTTTCAAAACAATCTCGATATAATCTTCTTGTTGATTTTTAATCTGCCACCTTTTCTGCATCGCACTATCCCTCCCATTCATTTTGACTATGTGCTTTCATTCATTAAACGGCTTTGATTAAGCTTTATAAAATTTATCTCGCTTTTCCCTTTCATACATATTCTCAATGCTTGAATCATCATAGACTTTAATTTTTTCAACTTTTTCTCTCAAAATAAAAACAGCCCTATTTCACATAGGACTGCTTCTGTCAGTTCAGACAGAAAATATTTATTCATTTTATACTAAAGATATCGCTAAACCGTTTCACCGTTCATAATTTTTCGAATATCTTCATCACGAAGAGATGTGCCTATAACTAAATCATTATCTTTCAAATACTGACTTACCATTACCCTTATAGGATCATTTAAAGAAATATCTTCTTGTAAAAGCGGACCGGTAAATGTTCTATCAAAAAACTGATAACCATAACGAACTTTGGTATTTCCACCTTTAAATAAATTATCGAAAAGAACGTAGCCTTTATACCCTAAAGCATTGAGTTCATCTTCAATGGCTTGATTTTGTTGCTGAATAGAATGACAAAAACGTCGTAATACCAAGTAATGATAGGTTTCATGATCTAATTTAAATATCTCGTAATTTTTTCTTAACTCCTCACTCATCAAAACACCCCTTACCTATTCTAACACGCATATACAAAAAACTAAAGAATAAAATCACGATGCCCTAGCCCTTCCTAAAAAATTACTCTACTCATTTTATCATCAAAATAAGTTAGATATTTGGAAGGCTATCCCCCTAATATGATATAAAATATTAAAATTTACGTGTACAAAACAAAAAATGTCCTTTTGATTGTCTTAAACAACTTCTTAAAGGACATTTTCTTTTACATGAAAAGTTTTATCTCAATAATTAAGCAGCCTTCTCTTCTTTATCTGATTTGTCTGCCTTATCTTCTTTTTGCTTCTCTTTATCCTTATCCTCTTTTTTACCTTCCATTTCAGCCATCATTTTTTTATGTTCTTCCATCTTAGTTAAAAGTTCTTTTGAGAATGCACGAGGAATAATGTTTGTAGGCGCATTGATAACTTGACTAGAGAATTTTACGACGAAATTCAAAGTTTTCATAAACGCATTTGGATCAAGATGGTCCATTGTATCATGGCGGTTATGGATTTGAGCACCACCAACCGGCTGTAAACGGGCAAATGTACAAGAAGGTACACCGGCATTCGCAAAACTTGTAGAGTCACTAGGATATAAATCCATCTTAGTATTAAGTGCATAATTTTCCATTTTTGCAAGATATTCTACGATATGTTTAACATCTTCACTAGCTGAACAGCAGAAATGTTCATAGCCTAAAGTAACACCCGTCATATCAAAATTGATATTGAAAATATGGTCTTTTAATTCATCTTTATGTTGTTTACAGTAGTCTTTTGAACCGACTAAGCCGATTTCTTCACTACCACACCAGATAAATTTAACTGTACGAGCCGGTTTATTTTCTTGATAGTAATGAAGTAATTCTAAGATTGTAATTGAACCTGTCGCATTGTCCCAAGCGCCAGGAGCATAACGTACTGAATCATAGTGAGCTGTAAAAGTAACAATTTCTTTCTTTAGTCTAGGATGAGTTCCCTCAATTGTTGCCACAACATTATGAGCTGTTCCTTTTGCTTTGCGATCTTGTTTTAAAACGATTTTCACTTCTTCAGGACATGAGCGCACTAAATCCTCAGCATCACTAATATGCATAACGATTCCCGGTAAATTCAAATCTTCTTTCTGACGTGCGTTACGTGGCCTTAATTCAGAAATCATTTCTTTTTCGTCATAGAAGCTACCGTGAATAACAATATAGCCTAAAGCGCCTTGCTCTGCCAACTTTTCGATAGCCTTTTGAGTTAATCTACCTGTCGCCAAGCAAATCTTACCCTCTACATTAGCCATATCAACGTCCAAAGCATTTTCAATATAAACAAACGGAGCTGTAATTCCCTGATCAGATGTTTCTCCGCTATTACCAATACCAATGACATGATATTCTTTGTATTCCGGTTTTGTCACCGCAAATGAAACTTCCGTGATTTCAGGCATATCAATTTCATAAGCTTCCAAATGGGCCTCAACTCCGGCTTTTTCACATTCTTCTTTTAAAATATTAGCTGCCTTTAGCTCTTCTTTTGTACCTGTAACTCTTTCAAAGCTTAATTTTTTCAATGTTTCCCAAGCTCTTTCTTTACATACTGACATATTTTTTCCCTCTCTTTCATCAACCTCTCTATGTTCAGATTTCTTTATGCCGGTTTCATCG
>CAJUOR010000076.1:0-2496 GCA_910588165.1 uncultured Thomasclavelia sp. | reverse complement strand
TTTCAATCTTTTTTTGTTTTTTTCTACTTTTATTATCATTATATTTAGTTTTTAATAAAATTAGGACGAATATCTACTCTTTTTCATTGACAACATTTCAAAATGCGATATGATATAGGTATTAGAGTAAAAAGGGGGACTTTAAAATGTCAATTTGTAAAAATAGAGCATGGGATACACTCACAAGATTATCTTTTGAACGTATTTCCGGTTCTGATAAAGAACTTGAAGCTGCTAAATTACTTCAAGAAGAATGCCGTAAAGCCGGTGTTGAAGCTACTATCGAATCATTTGAAATCGCTGCACCACAAGTTCATGAAGTAAAATTAGAAATTATTAAACCTGAAATTCAAGAATTTTATTGCACCGGTATCGGAAAGAGCGGTACGACACCTGATGAAGGAATTTGCGGACCGCTAGTTTATATTCATGCCGGTGAAGATGAAAATATTACTGATGTCAAAGGTAAGATTGTTATGTCAACCGTTGGTATGTCAAGCGACTTAAGAAAGAAATTAGTCGCTAAAGGCGCAATTGGTTATATTACAACTTGGGGTGGCTTCTATGATGATGAAATCATGAAAACCCAAGTACCTCATAGAAATGCAACAATCGCCAAAGATGATGATTCCAACTTCCCTGGCGTAATGATGAATTTATATACAGCTGAACAGTTATTAAAAGCTAAGCCAGAAGAAGTACGCATCATCTTAAAACAAGACAAAGATACAAAGGGTGAATCAAGAAACGTCGTTGCCACAATTGAAGGTACAGACTTAAAAGATGAAATCGTTGTATTTAGTGCTCACTACGATTCTGTCGAATTTTCAAGTGGTGCTTGGGACAATGCGACAGGCTCAATTACAATCTTAGAATTACTCCATTACTATCAAGAAAACCGCCCTTCTCGTACAGTTAAATTCGTATGGTGCGGTAGTGAAGAAATCGGATTATGCGGTTCATACGCTTTCTGTGAAACACACAAAGAAGATTTAGATAAAATAATTCTCAACATCAATTTTGATATGACAGGTGTTTTAATGGGCTGTGATATGATTTATGGCTCCGTTGATAAGAGCATTATTGATCGTGCTGCATATTTAGCTAAAGTTGATGGTCATGCCTTAACTGTAGGTGGTATGGGCTTAATGCCAAGCGACTCAACAAGCTTTGCACTACATGAAGTACCTGCTTTATCATTCGGTACAAGAACACCAAGAGGCGGTGCTGAAATCCATAGTCGCAGAGATACAATGGAACATCTTGATGCTGATAAATTCATCGGTTTATGCGAATTTGTCGCTAAATTCTCTAGTGAAATTATCAATGCCAAAGTCAATGTTGTACCTCGTCAATTACCTAAAGAGGTTAAAGATCAAGAAGAATCTATGCGTAAACGTTTAGGTTACGAAAAATAAATCATAAAAAAAGACGATATCAACAGTTTAAAGCGACTTGACATATCGTCCTTTTTTGCTTCAAATTTTTTTGTGCCAAGTAATTATAGCTTTATATTAATCTGTAAATATATAACTTAAAAACAGCATTTTAATCGTATGGTGATATATAACAATAAATTTAATTTTTAAAGGAGATAAATTTATGGCAAGAGTTGTAAAAAATAAACAATTGGTCAATACAAGATTAGCTGCAAATTATGGCGGATGGATGTATTGTGATAAATGCAATGAAAATATTGGTTATCTATGCTATGCAACTTATGACAAATTGAAATTAGATTATAAATGCCATTGCGGAAGTAGCGGTAGCGTATTTTTAGATTTTGAAGATAGTAAAGTTGGACAAGACTGTGATGACGATCTAATTATTATTAAAAACAGATTTTGTTGTCCAAAAGATAATGAACCTCTGATTACAATATTAGATAAAAAAATAGAGAGTTATGAATTGGAGATTACTTGCAAAAGTTGTTCAAATATATATAAAAAGCAAAAATAAAAAAACTTTAGCCTTTGATAAGCTAAACATAGTTTTAGGATACTCAATAGTCAATTATCAAAATAACTACATGGATTGATTTCTATCTGTGCATAGACATCAATCCTTTTTAATTGAATTTGATATTTTCATTTAATTTGTCAACAGTCTGAAGCTATCATTTTAAATGATAGCTTTATCGAAGATAATCAATAATATTTGCTTGTGGCATAATCTAAATCATAAAAATCAATAATAAACGATATTTCTTGTTTAAAATACAAATAAATTTTTTCCACAAATCATAAAATATCACTTGACATTCTATTTTTTGTCGTATATGCGTCTGTAAATAGAATATTCTCACATGATTGATTTAAGAATAAGTAGAGCCAATATTTTAAATCATACATTTAACAATTAAATAAAACTACCTCTATCAGAGTATCTTAAATATCAATTATATCTTATCTTAAATAAAAACTGATGTTCTAAGCAAACTAGAAAAGCGCTATAATTAAACCTAATATTGACAAATTATCTCCTTCAAAAGATGAC
>CAJUOR010000075.1 GCA_910588165.1 uncultured Thomasclavelia sp. | reverse complement strand
TATCTTGCCATTCGACAAGGTGCAGAGGAATATTGCCGTACCCACCACTACCCTGTCATTCGAGTTTATGAAGATGATATAAACTATATGGAAAATCTTAAAAACGCTTCGGCTTTAATATGTATCGGTAAGTTCAGTCAAGTCAAATTACACTCATTAAAGAAAATAACTCAAAATCTTGTGGTTATTGATATGGATTTCAATCCTATAACAGAGTGCCATATTACTTTAGATTTCAAAAATGCGATTAAAGAAGTTATTCAAACCTTCCACCATCAAGGACATCAAAAAATCGGTTATCTTGGCGGGTTAGAATATTTAGATCACGAATTATATCAAGATACACGTAAGACTTATTTTAAACGCTTCTGTGAGTTTTATCACTGTGACTATCAGGATTATATTTTAGAAGATAAATACAGTGTAGACAGCGGTTATCAAATGGCAGTACAACTAATCGAAAGCCAAAAATTACCGACGGCTCTTTTCTGTGCTAATGATTTAATTGCGATTGGAGCTTTAAAAGCTTTTAGCGATTACCACATTCATGTTCCTAACGATATTTCTATCATCGGATTTGACAATATCAATTTAGTCAATTACACAAAGCCTCCGCTAAGCTCAGTGATGGCACCTACTTTAGATATGGGAACCATAGGTGCAAGCATTGTCATTCAGTCCTTAGAAACGAAAACGAATCCACCTTGTTTAAAAATTCAATTACCTTGTTATTTAATCCATAGAGAATCGATGAAACAGTTAGACTAATTGCCTAGCTGTTTTTATACTTTTCATTGTTTTTTATAAGTATATCATATAAAATAAAAGCATATAAATAAAACGAAGGAGGATTTTTATGAAGAAAATGCTTAAACTCTCTTTGGCATTAAGCATGGCATTCTCGCTTATCGGCTGTTCCCAAAAAGAGCCTGAGAAACCTTATGATGATTTTATTCAAGATGTCGAAGAAGCAATGATTGACGGTACAACTTCCTTTAACATGAATTTCTTATTCAATGACCCTGTTGCCTCAGGTTTTGAAGAGCCTGACAACTACGGGATTGGTTACATGGACGAAGAAGATGCCAAAGAAATGTATGAGGAATTCAAAGAAATACAAACAGAATTACACGCCTATAATTACGATAATTTAGATGATGTTCAAAAAAGAACTTATGATGCACTTGATGATTATTTATCACGTGAACTTGCTTTAGAAGATTATTTTTATTATAGCAATTCAGTAATTGGCAGCTACAGCTCAACGATTCAGGATTTGCCTTTACTCCTTCAAATGTATGCCTTCAACGATGTTGATGATATTGAAAATCTTTACAAAGATATCGCTCATTTTAAGGAAGATTTTCTTGCATACGCTAAGTTTGAAAAAGTGCGCCAAGAAAAAGGCTTAGGCTATTCTAAGAAAATCTTAGATGATACTAAAACCCAAATTCAAGGCATTATCGACGCTAATGGTGAAGAGATTATTCAAGAACTTAACGAAGTCATCGGTAATTTAGCCTTTTTAAATGACACACAAAAACTCAAATATCAAGAAAAAACCAAAGAAGTAATTCATAACGATTTTATCGGTGCTTATAAAGCTCTCTTAGCTGAATTAAACAAAATAGAAGGCTCAAAAGAAAATGTCGGTCTATACTATGTAGAAAACGGAAAAGACTACTACGAAGCTATGGTTTATAATCAGTTAGGTATTAAAGATAGTATCAAAGATATTGAAACTCGTTTAGATGAAGCTTTTGATCAAGAGCTATTAGCCCTTCAAACTTTCGTCTTTGCGAATCAAGATTTATTGGAAATTGAAGATTTATACGGTATTACATATCGTGATTTCTCTAAACCGGGTGAAGGGCTGGATTATTTAAAAACGAAAATAGCCACTGCTGTGCCTGAGATTTCCGATTTATCTTATCGTATCTATACCGTTCCTGAAAGCTTACAAGAAGGATTTGCACCGGCTGCTTATCTATCTAGTCGTATCGATATGAAAGAGGAGCAAGATGAGTGCATTATGATTAACCCAACTTCAACCTCTAATATGTTCCCAACACTTGTTCATGAAGGTTATCCGGGACATATGTATCAAAATAGTTATTTCTACTCATTAGATTACCCTATCCTTAACAAACTGTTAGGCTGTATCGGTTACACAGAAGGCTGGGCTATCTTTATGGAAAATAAAGCCGATCGTTTCTTAAGCGATGAAAAAGAAGCGGCATGGCAAAAATTATTGATTTATGATACAAACATCTCATCTATCATTTTAGCATCTGTCGATATCGGTATTCACTACTATGGTTGGGATATAGATGATTGCGTAGATTTCTTTAATTCTAAATTAGGTTCTAGCGTTACAAGTGAAGATTTAGCTCAATTATATGATATCATTCTGCAAACGCCCGGATACTATTTGTATTACATCTACTCCGGTCAAATCCTTAAGGATTTAGAAACAAATGCGAAAGATGTTTTAGGCGATAAGTTTGACGAAATCGAATTTAATCAAGCGATTCTTGACAGTGGTCCAATCGGTTTAGATATGGTTAAACGCAATATTGAAAATTATATTGATGAAAAAAAATAAAAGAAGAGGTCAATTTGACCTCTCTTTTACTTTAATATATTGCTTTTTCTAATGATGGTTTTAATGTCTTGAAAACGTGTCACATCATTGAAAATCATACGGATAACAGCAATTAACGGTACACCGATAAACATGCCCATAAATCCCATCGTCCCACCAAAGAAAGTAATGGCGAAAATAATCCATAAAGCATTCACATCGACTGACTCCCCTAAAATATAAGGTCCTAAAATCAGTCCATCGAATTGTTGTAAACAAATGATAAAAATACCTGTCCAAATTCCCGGTGTAACTCCCATCGTCAATCCCGCAATCAAGGTTACAGGAATACCGCCGATAAACGGTCCAAAATAGGGAATCATATTCGTAACCATAATCACAAGTGCAAAAAGCACATCAAACTTTAAGTTCATGAAACGAAAAGCAACTAATGCAATAATACCGATAATCAAGGAATCCAAAGCCTTGCCGAAAATAAAATTTGAAAATATGCGGTTAATTTTATTAGCGTAGCGATGAATAAAACGAATATCTCTTTCGCAAATAAACAATCCTATAACACGGTCGAATATACGCAATAAACTTTCCCGTTCAGCTAATATATAAGGGCAAATGACAATGGACATAAAGGCTGTGTATATCGCATTAACAACACCCACACCACGATTGATTAAATCTAATGCTTCAAAATTCTTAAAATTAAAGATAGACATTAACATATCTTCAAATTTCACATCAATAAGCGTGTGGAAATTAGTCGGTAAATCTAGCTCTCTGATTAAATCATTGATAAAATTCTGAATTTGAACGGCATAAACCGGTATTTTATCTGATATTTCAATAATATTATTGCGAACCACCGGAATAAGAAACATGATGATTGTAATCATAATTGCCAAAAAAGCAAAATATGTAAGCAGTACACTTAAAATTCTAGCGTGTTGACTCACTTTTTGATAATTAGACTTTTCTAACTTTTTTTCAATAATAATTGAGGGTATATAGATGAAATAAGCTAATACAGCTCCGATGATAAACGGTTTTAAAATACTGACTAGCCCAATAAACAAATTGGTTACAGCTATCAATTCATCAAAAAGTTTATAAGCAGCTATCAACAATAAACCTAAAATAAACCAGCCACTATATTTCTTTATCCACTCTTTGTACATAACATCACTCCCTATTATAGAATAACATAATTTATTTGATAATCCTACTTTTTTCTAAACTAAAAAACAAAACGCAAAGATAATTAGACTTGTTTCAAAGGTTTCTAAACACAAAAAACAGTATCTCGTTATCTAGTAAATCACAACTTGATACTGTTTAATATTTTGTTTAAGATACCTCTTCAAAAAGACAACTGCCTTACCTATTTTAAATATCTAAGCCATTTAAAGCATCATCAGCTTAATCTTTTTTCCCTTTATTTTTCTTTTTCTGTTTTAACGCTCGTTCCAACGCCTCAACGACTGTTTCTAAAACTTTAATACGAGCAAAATATTTACTATTTGCCTCAACCACAACCCAAGGAGCATAAGTGGTAGAAGTTCTTAGCAACATTTCGTCGATAGCTACCTCATATTCGTCCCACTTCTCACGATTACGCCAATCTTCGTCGGTAATTTTCCATTGCTTTTCCGGATTGATCATACGATCATGAAAACGTCGTTCTTGCTCATCTTTATCAATATGCAACCAAAACTTAATTACTACAGCACCGTGGCTTGCCAATTGAAGCTCCATATCGTTCATTTCTTTATAGGCTCTCGTCCATTCTTCAACAGTTGCGAAGTCTTCAATTCTTTCGACCATCACTCGTCCATACCAAGTTCTATCAAAGATAGCTATATGTCCGTCTTTAGGCATATCTCTCCAGAAACGCCATAAATAATGATGGGCTTTTTCAATATCATTCGGACTAGCGGTAGGATTAACCGCATAACCTCGAGGATCCATCTTTTCTGTCAAACGCTTGATTGCTCCACCTTTACCACCGGCGTCCCAACCTTCAAAGGCTAAGACAACCGGAATTCTCTCTTTAAAAATTTCACTATGCAAATCACGAATACGTGATTGCAAATCATCTAAACGTTTTTTATACTCCTCTTTGCTCATTTCACGATTCGGATCAATCCCGGCTAGAACAGAAGATTTAAAACGTTGATCAACATTGATATGATCTAAGCGTTCCTTTTTGATGTCAGGCTGTGTCGCTTTATCCATGACCTCTCCGATTTTTTGCGATAACATCTCAATTACTGTAGCCATAATCTTAACAGTAGCAAAATTTCCGTCTGTTGCCTCAATAATATGCCAGGGAGCAAAATCCGTATCCGTTTTTTCAAACATCTCTTCATATTTTTTGGCATAAGCCTCATATAAATTATGGCGACGCCAAGATTTATCACTGACTTGCCATTTAGTCGCTTTATCTTCTTCCATAGCACGCAAGCGTTTTTCTTGTTCTTTTTTAGAAATATGTAGGAGGAATTTAATAATAATCGTCCCATCATCTGTTAACTGTTGTTCAAAAGATACAATTTCATTATAGTCTTGGGCAGTTTGAATATGAGGACGATCTTCATCAAAACAGTCATCTAAAACACGACGATACCAGCTTTTATCAAAAATTGCCATACGTCCTTTTTCAGGTGTGTTTATCCAAAAGCGCCATAGGAAAGGATACATTCTTTCTTCTTCTGTTTCTTTATCGGTCGCATAAACTTTAAAGCCACGGGGATCTAAAGCTTGAATTAGCTTGTTGATTAAGGCTCCCTTTCTGCCCCCTTCCCAGCCTTCAAAAGCAATAATGACAGGAATATCTAATTTTTTGCAATCTCTTTGCAGTTGCGATAAGATGGGAGTTAATTCATCTTTCATTATTTTATACTCACTTTTTGTCAATTTTTTGCTTAAATCCACTTTCTCCAACATTCTGAAAAGCCTCCTTTTTATACATTATATAGTGTACCACAAAAATGACAGCGGTAACAGTTTTATTTTACCAATTTATAGCAATCTTGCTTGACAATACGAACAACTTTTCTTAGGATATGAACATGGGAGGTAATTTAGATGAAAAATGCTATCATTCATATTAGCTTCATTGTATTGACTATTCTTTTTGCCTCTAAAGCTTCCTTGATTCAAGAAAATTTCACAGGTATTGCCAACAATCTAGGTCATTATCAAGCGCTAATTGGCTGGTCTATCATTGCTGCCTGCTACTTTTATAGATACAGTATGTGTTTATTCAAAAGCCAAGATTGGCACCCCAACTATTTAAAACCTGTATCTATCGCAATTTTTATAGGTATTTCTATATCCGGCTTTATCCCTTACAATGATTCACACATTCACCTAGAAGCCTTGCATACGCTTTGTTCCTTAGGGGCAAGTTTGTTATTTCTTGGACTACTTTTGAAATTTATGTTCGATATGCAGTTTAGTCACCCCCTATTTTATCAGACATATCATCTTTGGTTACGCATGATTATTGCCACCTTGATGATTTTATTGATGACCTTTGGTAATGTCAATTCTCTAATTGAAGTGGTAATGGTGATTTCTTTATGCTGCTTTTTCTGGTATGTTGAGTTTAATGAAAAAGAGTGATTTTTTTGTAAAAAAGACTTTACAAATATCATTCAATAGTGTAGAATGAATAACGGTTGAGATGGCGGTCGTGGTGAAGTGGTTAACACACCGGATTGTGGCTCCGGCATTCGAGGGTTCGAACCCCTTCGACCGCCCCAAATTGACTAAAGCGCTGATAATCAGCGTTTTTTATTTTTAAACATAAACGAAGAGGCACTGATGATATTTTCAGATGACTCTTCGTTTTTTATTGAATAACATCTCTTCATTGTGATGTATCTTCTTGGTTATTTAATTTTTGGCAATTTTATCTCTAATCTTAATGACATACCTTAATTGGAATTCATTTTTTTAATATCATTTCATAATCAATATAATCTTTGGCAAAAGGTGTTTCGTTATTTATTCTCTTTGATACTTTGACAAAGCCAACGCTCTCATAGTTTTTTTGAGCCGCAATTGTAATTTCATTTGTTGTTACAATTATTTTTTCTACCCTATATTCTTTAATTCTTCTAATTGCTTCTTGTAATTGGATTTTCCCATATCCTTTCCCTTTATAACTAGATAATATACAG
>CAJUOR010000074.1 GCA_910588165.1 uncultured Thomasclavelia sp. | reverse complement strand
CAGCTCTGGTCTTATAGCCGTTCTTAAAATCTGTGTTAATGTCAATACAGTAAGCATCCTCGCCTTCAACTTTCATGTGTCCCTCGTTAAAGGTTTCAGTAATAGAACCGTCGTTATTAACACGCTCTACAATACCAACACGCTCGTCCGATTCCGTCCAGTATTGCTTGCTTTCTGCATGGACGGGTGTACTCGGTAAAGCAGTAACGACAGTCGCAAGAGCAAGTATGCCAGTACATAATCGTTTTAATATTTCTTTCATAAGTCTAAATGTTCCTTTCATTTTTGGTAATAAAATAGCCGTCCAATAAGAACGGCTGGAAATAGAAAAGGAACACCTTTTTTGATGTTCCATAGTCTATGAGTTATTCAATTTTTTCTTCTTTCAATACTGATGTGCTGTGCCATATCTTTGCATATCTAGGAAAACTTGCGTATCAAGGCTCATTCGTTAGTAGTAAATAAGTAGTAAATTGATGTGTTTGTTTCCTTGAAAATGCTGATAGATACTGTGTTTTAGCGGATAATCAGATTTTTAATGCGTTTTTATAATAAAAATAAAATTACCTTAGAGTTATTAGCTCAAATTGTGGATATAGCACTACACCAAAATATTTTAAAAACAGAAGATTTATATACCAAAAGTGAATTAGAAGTATTACATATTTTAGAAAATTGTCATCATTGCCTGCTTCAGACTTATCTTAAAACTTTTAAACACCAAACACAAATATGGCATAGTAATCAACCTCAAGAAAACTGTTTCTTCGCTAAACTTAAAGTTAAGGTAAGATATATCGATCCTTTATGTCATCAATCCCGTTTATCTAATATATCTCAAAAGACTAGAGAAGCTATCGAACATTTATTCATGATGGAAGATAACTATATATGCCTACCTCTTCTATAAAAAAAGGCTTCGTTTTCACGAAGTTTTTTAAATACTTTGAAATTGGCGCGCCTGACAGGAATCGAACCCGTAATTATTGGACCGGAACCAATCGTGATATCCTTTTCACCACAGACGCATACTCCCTTCTTATTATAACACAATTAGGTCACTTTAAGAAGCGAATTTCATCAATGATTTCCATACCTAAATCAGCTAAATACTTTTGAGCTTTGGTATATGTTTCTTGATCTGCTAAACGACTAGGTTCATGTGCATCTATTCCGATAATCACTTGACATTGGCACTTAGCGGCAATCTTCCAAAAATCATCACAAGGATAGTGTCTATGTTCCTTATAACCTAATAAATTAAACTCTAAAGGCAAATGGGACTTTTTCGTATATAGGCATAGTTCTGTCATGGCTTGTTGATAATGATGGTCTTTCGTGTCCTTATAATGAATTAAATCAGGATGAGCTAAGTAACTGTATAAGCCGGTATCACAAGCTTTCTTAACATCTTCAACATAATTTCTAAGTGTTTCAACTGAGTCGGTTAAACGTCCATAATATATCCCATACTCATCACTTCCATGAAAATGATTGCCCAAAATAATATAGTCAATTGCTTTGCTTTCTAACAGTTTCTTTAACCATGGCATCTTTTCTTCGCAATACTCACACTCTAAGCCAATCTTAATAGAGATGTCTTTGGCATATCGTTGACGCAAAGCTTTAAGACTTTCAATATAACCATCTAATTGTTCTGATTTCATTCGCATACCCGAAACATAACCATTGGCATAATACCATGGCGTATGGTCGGCAAAGCCCAATTCTTCAAAACCACTCTCAATAGCTTTTTGGACATATTCTTCTTCATCACCTAGAGCATGATGACATCTATATGTATGGGTATGATAGTTAACTTTCCTCATATAAAACACCTCTTTTTTTCCAAAAGATTATAACAAATTCTAAAAAAAATTGCAATTTAAAGCTATATTTATTCCCTGCCTCTTTTTTTTGGACTAAAAATCAATTATAATGTTCAATGAGGGGAAATTATGACAGAGACAACAGTAAAGACAAACTATAAGAAAAAATATTCTACCCATTTATCTAAAGAAGATTATCAACTATATCAAAGATGGCAAAAAGCTAAAATGGAGCCTAGACAATTTTTTAACCGCAAACAGCTGGAAAAAGAGTTACGTCATAAAGGCTACGGTTATTTAGTCGGTGATTTACCAAAGAAAAATGAGGTATCGAAAAAAGAATACGAGATGATTTTAAAGTACCGTAAATTGCGTATGCTTAAAGATTTTGACAGTGCTAAACTAGTACGCCGCAATTTAAGGCAAATCGGGCTTGGAGCTTTTACCGGTGATGTAGCGACTTTAGCTAAACCACCTTTAAAAGAACGAATTATGACTGCCGAAAATATTATTGCCTTTACTAATGCTATTAACGCTCCCATTTTAGGTTTTTTAGACACTGAGTTTACCACACGCCGTCACGAAATTCTCTCACTTGGCTGTGTGGCTTATGACACTACAACCCAAAAGACGTATCACTTTTATCAAACAACCAAACCGGTTTATGAAAAACACCTTTCCACAAGATGTAAGGATCTTACCCATCTAACTCAAAAAGAGATTGATACTTCACCAAGTTTTACCCAAGTAGTGACAGACTTTAAGGCTTTTATGGACAAACATCATATTCAATATTTGATGACATGGGGTAGCTCTGATTATACCAGCATGAAAACAAGTTTTTCATACTCACACTTAAGCTTAAAATTACGTGATGATGTTCTTTCCACAATCGTGGATATTCAACCATTGATTTCTCTTTTACGAGATGAAACCCGCTCGCAGTTTTCTTTGCAAGATATGAAAGAATACTATCATCTCGAAGGGGCTGTTGAACATCACGCTTTACAAGATGCAAAAGACTTAAAAGATATTATTTTGGCTTTCAAAAAGAAATATCCTTCTGATACATAAAATAGAGATTTTAATTGTAAAATATAACTCTTCAAGGCATTACATTACCTTTATAAAACGCTTTTGTTTTATAGCAGTGCTTTGAAGAGTTTTTTTATTTATAGGATATGCTAAAAATCTATTCTTTAAAATAGGCAAGCACTTAATACAATAAAATATAAGTCCCCAACATACTTTAAAGCCCCTACCCTGATTTTCAATTAAAGCCACTTCTTAGACAAGTTAATTATATCTACCCTTAATCTTTTCTTTAGCTTCTAAAATAATTTTTTGAACATCTTTGGGAAACTGTGCTAAATCCATTTTAAGCATCTGCAACCCTAATTGAGCACATATTTCCTTTTGATATTCGGCTTTTTCCAAATGACTAATACCATAAAACTTCTTGACATTTTCATTACATATCAAATGTTCTTGTTTCATTAGCTGAATTAAGCATAAACCGTCAATTGTTTTCACACGGCTTAAAGCTACATATAACTGCCCGCAATCAAAACAATAAGGAATCAAATTTACTTTTTCATAAGTTTGTCCTTGGCTTTTATGGACAGTAATCGCATAAGCTAATTTTAAAGGCAGTTGGGCAAAAACGCCTACCCTTGTCTTTTCTAACTTATTATAAGAAACCCCGTGGTCATATTCTTGAACTAATGTATAATTTTGAATTTCCCACTCATAACGACCAACTGTAACGATTTTCCCATTTATATCCAATTCTATTTCAACACTATCTTCATTAAGCTTGGTAATTGTACCTATCGAACCGTTTTGATATTGAAATCCATCTGTATCATTGATTAAAATAATCACCCGAGCACCTAGCTTTAAACGGATTTCACTAGCGGTAGGTTTATCGCTTTCCTTTACATCGCCTTCAATTTTAGCACGGTAACATTTCGCTCTTAATTCTATCTTGTCCAATTCTTCCTGATTGATTTTATTGGCAACCTTATTAGTCGCACATAGCACGATACCATGATCTATTTTTTCTTTTTTCGCATATTTATTAAAGTAACCAATACCTTCTTTATCTCCGATACGAATCTTGTTTAGAGCCTCGATAAATTCATTTTCATTTTGGCGAATAACTTTTTTCAAAACAATTTTCTGAAAGTTAAAATCTTCCCAATTTTTTGATTCAAAAGCAAACCCTTTATCGTAATCCGGATAAATCTCCTTTAATACATCATAATCGGAATTCGTAGTTACGGGAGGAAGTTGGAAAAAATCACCGACAACAATCAATTGTTTCCTTTTTAAAGTCGCTTCTTCCGCTTTCGCAATCACTCGACAAACATAATCAAACAAATCCACTCGACACATACTAATCTCGTCTATGATAATCACATCAGCTTCCTTAACCACATCAGGTGCGAATTTAATTCTTATATTGACTTGAGGTTCTAAACTCGCTTGAAAGCAACGATGAATCGTAGCCCCGTTAATTTGAATGGCTGCAATACCGGTAGGGGCACAGACAAGCACATTTTTATGTTGCTGCTCCATCTCATTGATAAAGGCATTAAGCACAAATGACTTACCGGTTCCCGCTTCACCACTTAAAAATACATTGCAGCCTGACATCATTAAATTGAAGGCTTCCAATTGTTCAGGCGTTAATTTATCTTTACTTACATCGAATTGATGATTCTTTTTTTTGGTGAGCGTCGGTTGAAACGCCTTGACTTCTTTTGAACGGACAACTTTAGGTCGCTTCTTTTCTTTAACAACTATCGAAATATACGCTTTAGCTTCTTCTTCCGTATCAAATTTCTTATATTCAGCACCTTTATATCCGCTAATCTGATGTTGACATTCTTCCCATGTTTCATAAATCCCCAATTGTCTACCACTTCTTACCGCATAATATTTACCCATATTTTATTTAACACCCCTATTTCCATTTCATCGTCTTTAACCTTTAAATATATTATAACAAAACACTAAGGTTATAAGAAAGGAATTTCAACTCAATTCCACTATTTAAAATGATAAAGGGGGGGATTTTGTCCCCACTAAGTTTAAAATTCTTTTCGTTTCATCACATGACAACTTATAACATAAGATATTCTCATCATCACACATACAATCATAAATACAACTAAGATCATGGTTGATAAATCCATAGAATTGAGTAGTTGAAGTAATGGGGTAACGTCAATTCCAAATATTTCAATCCATTTAAAAATCGCAAATCCTATCACGGCAGCAAGCCCACTGATACAAGTTAGTATAACAAACACTTTATTTTGTTCATATTTTAATTGAATCGGGATAATGATAGAAATAAACGTAAAGACTACCATTAAAATAAAACTACCGATTTGTAGAATGGTTATGCTGTTTTCATTTGGTGTTATTTGAATTTGGACCACAACACCCACTATCATAGAAACTGTCCACGCTATTCCCGCACCTAATATAGAAAGCAAATATTTTGAACGAACATAAATTTGACGTGTAAATGGTAGTGTGAATAAAAAGGCGTGTCCATTAGCATATTCATCTGAGTATATTGTGTTCGTTAAAATCGTGGCAGACATAAATGTCAAATAACTTACGCCGGCAAATGGATTTTCTTTTCCTATCAATACGGTAATGAATACCATGAAAAACCAAAACCATTTTTGCATTTTTAATAACGCTAAATCTTTGATAAACAACCCTCTCATATTTCTTCACCTCGCATCATCAACATCATAATATCATCAATACTTCCTTTCTCAATCACTATATCAGGATAATTTTCACGGTAAAACTGCTTTTGATGAGTCAAACAGCTATAACCGTAACTTTCTTTTTTCTTTTTCAATAGATATTGTTGGTCTAACTTAACAAATTGCTGTTCATCAACCTTTAATATAGCATAATCCTCTAATAATACATCGGTGTCCTCGTGCAAAATCATTTGTCCATCTTCAATCATATATAAATCATCGCACAATTCTTCTAAATCACCGGAAATATGCGAGCTAATTAAAATGGCACGCCTAGGATTTTCTTCCATATAATCCCTTAACATTTCCAACATTTCTTTTCTGGCAACAACATCTAAGCCTACAGTCGGTTCATCTAAGACCAAAAACTCCGCTTGATGTGATAAAGCAATCAAAACTTTTAATTTCGCTTTCATACCTGTAGAAAAATCTTTAATCTTTTTGTTTAAGGATAATCCAAATTGCAGACATTTCGTTTGAAAATCATCTTCATTAAATTGAACATACATATTCTTCAATATGTTTTTTATATCAATGATATGAAAATGTCCACTGAAAAAAGAATCAACCAAAACGACTCCAATATTCTGTTTTGCATCTACATTGATTTCCTTAATATCTTTTCCAAATAACTCGATTGTTCCTTCATCAACCTTAATCAAACCTAAGATTGCCTTAAACAGTGTACTCTTTCCAGCACCGTTTCTGCCAATTAAACCGGTAATATAGCCCGGTTTTAATTCCAATGAACAACTTAAATCAAATTGGTCATAATGTTTCTTTACATTTGTAATTTTCAACATATTTATCCCTCCATCATCAAATGAAATAATTCATTTAATTCGTCATTACTCAGTCCGTAACTTCTTCCTTTCTGAATAACTTTTTCCAAATCGCATTCTACTTCCTTCCTACATTCTTCTTTAATCATATTTTTGCTTACCGAACAGACAAACGTCCCCTTGCCATGCACCGTTTTGGTAAAGCCGCCTTCTTCAAGATTATCATACGCTTTCTTGGCCGTTAAGGCGCTGATTTTAAGTTCTTTGGATAAAGAACGAACAGATGGTAAAACATCATTTTCTTTTAAATCACCTTGAACAATCAAAGCTTATTCCGACAACTGCAATTTTATTTGAAATATCTTCATCTTGCCATATAAATTGA
>CAJUOR010000073.1 GCA_910588165.1 uncultured Thomasclavelia sp. | reverse complement strand
TTTTGTCTATAAATGTAGATTTCACATATTTTTCACATAATATGTTTTATTTGTACAAAAAAGCACACCGAAATGATGTGCTTAACTGTAATTATTCTCCTTCTGAACCATCGTCATAGTTTGAAACATTATGGTAAACTGTATCAACATCATCACAATCTGATAATAATGTCATCAAACGTTCAAATAATTCCATTTCTTCGCCTTCAAGTGTTGTGTACTCTTGAGGGATTGTCGTAATTTCGTCAGTGTCAAAGTCAATTTCAGGACAGGCAGTTTGTAGAGCCTCACGGATTTTTGTTAAATCCTGTGGTTCACCTTTAATTTTTAAAGAACCATCTTCTAAAGCTTCCAAATCTCTGACATCGACTTCGCCTTCCATTAAAGCTTCTAATGTTGCTTCTTCATCTAAACCTTTGAAAACTAAAACAGAAATAGTATCATATAAGTAAGATACAGATCCGGCTGCACCTAACTTAGCTTTAGATTTTGTGAAAGCAGGACGTACTTGGCTTAATGTACGATTAACATTATCTGTTAAACATTCAACAATCAGTGTAGAATCGCCCGGACCAAAACCTTCAAATTTCAATGTTTCATAGTTTTCAGTTGCGCCGCTTTTTACTTTATCAATTGCGCGCTTAATAACATCAGCAGGTACTTGGGCTTTTTTGGCTTTATCAATCAAGCTTCTTAAAGCTAAGTTTCCTTCTGGTTCAGGACCGCCTGATTTAGCTACTAAATAGATTTCCTTACCATATTTAGAGTACAATTTTGCTTTTGCTTTTGCAGTTTTTTCCATTGATGCTTTTCGAACTTCGTGTGCTCGACCCATGAATCTCATCCTTTCTTTTATTCATTAAGTGATTATAACCTTTTTAAGCCGTTTTTTCAATGTTTTTGTTATCAATTCTATCTTTTTTTGCATTGTTTGTGTATAATAATAAGGAATTGAGTGAGGTGTTTTTTATGAAGAATGTAGCAATTATCGGTGCTGGGGCATGTGGGTTAGCGTGTTGTATGTATTTATCTAAGTATCCCGATCAATTTTATATTCAACTTTTTGAAAAAAATAATCGGATTGGAAGAAAAATTGCGGCAACCGGTAACGGACGGTGCAATCTTTCCAATGCCAATATTTCTAAGTGGCGCTATCAAGGTGATGTTGAGCGACTATTTCCGATTATCGAATCGTTTAACATTCAAGACTTTTGTAGTCACCTAGGCATAGCCACACGCCGTATCAATGATTTATATTATCCTTATAGTGAACAAGCTAAAACTTTAATTTATCGCTTTGAGGAAATTTTAGCTGATAGAGGGGTAATAACCTTTTTAGATACGAATATTATTGATATTGCAATGGCAAATGATCGCTATCTTATAACGGATCAAAAAAAGCGTCAATTTAAAGCGGATATTGTGATTGTAGCAGTTGGCGGGAAAGCCGCTAAAATGTATGGTACTGATGGTTCTAGTTTTAATATGTTGAAAAGATTAGGTCTTCATATAACACCACTATATCCTTCCTTGGTTCAATTAAAGACAAAGCAGGTTGATTTAGCTTTGAAGGGAAGTCGGGTTCACGGGACATTTGAACTTTGTTTAAATCATCAACCTTTGATTTCATACAAAGGGGAAATTTTATTTACAGATGATGGCGTATCGGGAATAGCGGCTATGCAAATCAGTCGCTTGTTGAAGTTTAAACCCAATCATCACTATACACTTCACTGTAATTTCATAGATGAACTAAGTCAAGATGAACTTAAGGCATATTATCAAGCCCATGAAAAACAAGACAATCCTTTTTTGGGAATTGTCGGATTAAAGTTAGCGGAACACTTAAATCGAAAAAAAATAAATTGTTTTGAAGACTTTTATCGATGCTTAAGTGATTATGTATTAGAGATCACAAACACAAGAGGTTTTGATAGCGCTCAGGTTACACGTGGTGGTGTAATGCTTGAAGATTTAGATGATGATTTAATGATAAAACAATATTCGGATTTATATATAGGCGGGGAAACGCTTAATATTGATGGAGATTGTGGTGGTTTTAATTTACACGCAGCCTTTGCGACAGGCAAACATATTGCCAAAGCTGTCATTAAAAAATATTCATAGGTTATAAAATTGATTTTTATAGTTTAATTATATATAATGGTTTTAGACATTATAAAGGAGAAAAAAGACATGACTTTAAAGAAGATGAAAGAAATGTTTTTAAAATATCCAACACGCACTATTTCGTTTAGTTTCCTAAGTGTTATTTTTGTTGGATCACTGCTTTTAAGTTTACCTATCGCCAATAAAGGTGTAGCGACAGAATATCTCAATCATTTATTCGTTTCTGTTTCGGCGACTTGTGTAACAGGATTAGTCCCGTTTGTCGTGGCTGAACAATATACGCTTTTCGGACAAATTGTGATTATTTTAATGATTCAAATCGGTGGTTTAGGATTTTTAACGTTTTTAATGTTTTTTTTCAATATGGCAAAAAAACGTATCTCTTTTTCAAGTCGATTATTGCTACAAGAAGCTGTAAACAAAAGCAGTTTAAATAATCTATCTCATTATTTAAAAAGTATTGTTAGTTATACGGCTTTTTGTGAAATCGGTGGGGCATTGTTATTAAGCTTGGCTTTCGTACCACAGTTCGGTTTGCTTAAAGGGTGCTATTTCAGTATTTTTCACTCTATTTCAGCTTTCTGTAATGCGGGCTTTGATGTTATTGGCAGTTCGAGTTTGATGACTTATAACAATTCGCCTTTAGTTTGTTTAACAGTTGCCGCTTTAATTATTTGCGGAGGTATCGGTTTTGTGGTTATGATGGAAATCAGTTCTAAAATAAAGCATTACCTAACAAGTCGTGATTCATTTAAAAAGTTTATTCGAAGCTTTTCGCTTCAAGTTAAAATGGCGCTGACACTTACTGCTGTGCTAATCGTTTCGGGAACATTGTTAGTCTATGCGTTTGAAAGAAGTAATCCGGAAACTTTAGGCAATATGCCATTTGGACAGCAAATCATGAATGCTTTTTTTCAATCCGTAACTTATCGTACCGCCGGTTTTGCTAGTTTTGATCAAGGTGCTATGCATGAGGCAAGTAAACTTTTAGCGTGTTTCTATATGTTTGTCGGTGGGTCACCTGGAGGAACGGCAGGCGGTATTAAGACGATTACACTGGGTATCATTTATTTAAGTGTCCGTTCAGTTGTCCATGGTAAAAAAGCGGTTGTTACTTTTGGGCGGAGTATTAGAGAAGAATTGGTAAGGCAAGCAGTGGCAGTTGTTTTTATCTCAACTTGCATCGTAGCGACAGCTAGTTTAATTTTATGCTTAATTGAACCATTTGCTTTAATTGACATTTTCTTTGAAGCTTTTTCGGCTTTTGCTACCGTGGGTTTAACTGCTAATCTCACACCTTTACTTTCAGATTTAGGCAAAGTCATAATTATGATTTTGATGTATATAGGACGTATCGGACCGATTTCAATGTTATTGACATTCACAAGAAGAAGATATGCCAATAACGAGAATGATTTAAAATATCCACAAGGTGATTTACTTGTAGGCTAGGGGGAATAGAAAATGAGCAAAGAGAAACAGTATGTTGTTTTAGGTTTAGGAATTTTCGGCTCAACGATAGCGACTACGCTTTCAAAGGGCGGTAAAGAAGTTTTGGCAATTGATCGCAATATGGCGTGTGTAGAAAGAATTGCTGACAAAGTGACCAAAGCGGTTCAAGCTGATACGACAGATATCGAGCAGTTGCAAGCATTAGGAATCGAAGAATTCGATGTGGCGATTGTTGCTATTGGCAATCAATTAGAAGCAAGCATTTTAACCGTTATGAATCTTAAAGAGCTAGGGGTTAAGTATATCTTGGCAAAAGCTCGTAATAAACAATTTATGCAGATTTTAGAAAAAGTCGGTGCCGATAAAGTAGTGCGTCCGGAAAAGGATATGGGAACGAAAATTGCGAAAAGCTTGTTAAGAAATAAAATCGTTGACTTAGTTGAATTAGAGGGTGGTTACAGTGTTGTAGAGATGGAAGCACCGTCAATGTGGGTTGGTAAAACCTTGAAATTGTTAAATGTACGTGCTACTTATGATTTCAATGTCATTGGGATCAAAAAGGGAAAAGAAGATAAAATTAAAATGTCGATTGACCCTGATGCCGTGATTGAAAGTCAAGATATATTTCTATTAGTGGCTTATACTGAAAATATCGAAAGATTTGATTTAATGGGTAGATAAAACATGAAATACATTGGCTTAATTTTAACGGGGTGTTTATTAGGACAATGGCTATATCATCTTGCTTGGAAGCTATGTGCTTACCAAGAAGGTGGTGTGAAACAAAAGAGGTTAAGTGAGATGTTTGGGGCTATATTATTAGTGAGCCTGGAAAACCGGTTTGGGTTAGAAACATTTCACTTTTACTTTTTTCTAGGGCTTTTTATCCTACTGTTATTGGCTAGTGATATGGATTTAATGATTTATGCTTTTGATGTACGAATTATTTATATACTATGGGGGCTTTCGCTAGGTAAATTTTTGCTACTTCAAGTGTCATGGTCAGAAAGTGTTCTAAGTTTAATCTTCTTTTATATTTTATTTCAAGCACTATTGAAAGGAATGACAATATATCTGAACATTGAAGGTATGGGCGAGGGAGATGTAGCTATTTTTTTGCTTTTGGCTTTTATCTTTGGTTTTTATCCAACGCTATGGATTGTACTAGTTAGCTGTTTATTAGCTATTCCATTCTCGTTTCATGGTAAAATTCCTTATGTTCCATTTATAAGCGTCGCTTGCCTTATAGTCATTTGCTTTTTCTTGTGATATAATAATGCTCAAGGGAGGGATTTGACATGGAGCATACGGAATTAACGCTAGATGGCTTGATATTGATATGCTTATGTGCCGATTTATTTGAATTAAAAGCAGCAAAGCCGTTATCGAAAAAACAATATCAGCGTTTAGAGGAAAAATTGCGCCATTCCTTATTAAAAAGACCCATTGGTTTATTATCTTGCGATAGTCAGGAAATGAAAATCCAGTTAGCCTTAAATGATGATGAAGTGCAACAGATTCAAGCACGTCTGGCTTTACTAACTCAAACTATATCGACAATCGCTTATTATCAGACAAAAGGAATTGAAGTGGTGACAAAATATGAAAGTATTTATCCTACAAGCCTTGTTAATAATTTGAAAAAAGAAGCACCTCTGATTTTATTTTATAGTGGCGATTTTAGCTTATTGCAAGAAAAAGCGATATCCATTGCCGGTCCTGTTCACCAGACCGAACAGATGAGCCGTAACACTTTATGCGTAGTTGATAAAATCTACCATGAGAATTACCATTTAATGACAAGTGCACATGCCGGCTGTGAGGAGCTTGGAATGTTTCATTTCTTAAACAAAGGCGGCAAAGTTATTTTATTCACATCTGATCACTTATTGAAAAAAAGTATTGAGATGAAAAGAAATATTCAAAATAAACAAATGTTGATGATTTCGCATCGTTCGCCGGAAAGTGATTATGATATTATTGAGTCAGTCATTCGCAATAGTTATATGTATGCTCTTTGTGAAACTAATTTTATTATTCACTCAGAATTAAATACAGGTGCTTTATATTTTAGTGCAATTCAAAATTTGAAATATCGTTGGTCTAAAATTTTAGCGATTGTCGATGATGAGTTTTACGGTAATGCTAAATTAGTAGAAGCGGGGGCAATACCGGTAACGATGGAACGAGTGACAAGCGAAACAACTATAGAGCAATTAACGAATGTCAATAAAGAAGAGCTGAAAGGTTTAGTTAAGTTAAGTCAACTTTCTATATATGAATTTATGGAGGAAGCGTAATGAATAAATATAATTATAAGCAGTATCCGATTACATTTGGGTTAATGGCGGGGTGTATTTTAATTTATATTTATACAAGTTTAAAATTTTCGTTTGATATGAACGCTCAAGAAGGTGTACAAGCCGGTGGCTTTTTACCTTTGGCAATCTTATACAGCCATGATTATTATCGTTTTTTAAGTGCGAATTTTATTCACTTTGGCATCATGCACCTTGCGATGAATATGTTTTCTTTATCTAATATCGGTCCTTTGATTGAAAGAATATTCGGCACGCTAAGATATGTCGGGCTGATTTTAGGCAGTGCCTTAGGAACAACTGTTTTACCTTATATCTATTATCGGATTTTTAAAAGTCCAACTGATGTCATGGGATTAACTGTATCGGGTGGTGCAAGTGGCATTATTTTAGGTTTATTAGGCGGACTGTGTTTTCTATCTTGGAAATATCGCGGGGTTTATAAAAGAGTATTTCAGTCTATTGTCCCAAGTTTAGTAATGGTAGCACTGATGTCCCTTTTAATTCCGACTGTATCTCTATCAGGGCATTTAGGTGGATTTGTCGGAGGTTTTATAACGACGATGATGATAAGTATCATTTATCCGAAATCAAGTTGGCAACCTATCCAATATTTTATGAATTGACAAAATATGTAAAATCACCATGTTATGATAAATGGGGTGGTTTTTATGTTTAAAGTAAAATTATTTGATGAGGAACACGAATTAGATTTAGAAGATGCTATCAATGATTTTTTAGAAGAATTAGAAGGCGAAATTCTGAATATTCAATATCAGGTTGCTTTGGCAAATGACGGCAAGGAGATGGTTTATTGTTACAGTGCATTGATATTTTACCATGAAAAAGAATAATCTTTGTGTCTACGTCCATAATAGCTAATGGAGGTGAGTGATATGAATAATCATATCAAATGTAAAGTATGCAGTTGTATGTACAATAAAGATGAATGTTGTGAGGCTAGTCATGTAGAAGTTTCTAACTGTCATTGCAATGATGCAACAAAATCAGAACAAACAG
>CAJUOR010000072.1 GCA_910588165.1 uncultured Thomasclavelia sp. | reverse complement strand
CTAGGCATTCCAAATTTTCCGAAAATAAAAATCCAGTTAAAGAAAATGTTAATAAAGAAAGCGATAATTGAACAAGTTAATGGAATTTTTACTTCACCTACACTTCGTAAAATAATCGTACAAGTTAATGATAAGCCCATGCAGAAATAAGTAGGTAACAACCATCTAAAATATAAAGTTCCATATTCTAAAATTAAAGGATCATTTGAATACATCTTCATGATAAGTGTTGGTGCTAATAAAGTAGCTAAAGTAAAAACAGTGCTAAATATAAGGCATACTCGAAGCATAATTGTAATACTTTGTTTCAAGGCATGGGAATTTTTCATTCCCCAAAAACGAGATGTTAAGACAGAAGCTCCCATGCCAATACCCATGCAACAAATTTGAAATAAATTGATAAACTGCCCAGCTAAACTAGAGGCAGATAATTGGGCATCTCCCATACTACTTAACATAATTGTATCCATTAAGTTAATCCCTACAGTAATTAACTGTTGTAAAGAAATAGGGATTGCTATCATAGCCATTCTCTTATAAAAATCTTTATCTCCTAAATAATCTTTGAAAGTCCATTGTTTAGTCATATGACTCCTCCCTTATTGTTCATTCTCTTTTAATTATAAACCATTTTGTCTATTTTGCGAAGTTATTTTGTATCTCCCAATTTTGATTATTAAAAATTTACTGTTAATAAAACAATTATTTTTCATGTTTTACCTCAAACAAATACCAAAAAATATTAAAGTAATAAAAACGATATTATTATGAATAAATTTCGGGATACTCAAATTGAGAAATAAAGAGAGCTATGATATACTTAAAAATATTTTAGAGGGAGGATAGGGATGAAAAGATTAGAGCGTAAAATTAAAAAGAGAATAGAACGTCTTATTTCAAGTATAATTGTAATTGCGATAGCTTTTTTTGCAGAACCATTTATAAGACAAGAAGTAAAACCACAAGATAATCATTTATATGATGTTGTTAGAGTTGTTGATGGAGATACAATAGTCGTAAATATAGAGGGGGAAAACACAAAAATCAGATTGATTGGTGTCAATACACCGGAAAGTGTTCATAGTGATTCTAAAAAAAATACACCCGAAGGTGTTATTGCCTCTGATTATGTCAAAGATTTATTGGAAGGAAAACAAGTCTATATTGAATATGATAAAGAGAAGTTAGATCAATATAAGCGGACTTTAGCATATGTTTATACAGAAGATAAAGAATTAGTTAATTTGAAGCTAATTGAATTAGGATATGGCGAGTGTATGTTTTATTCACCTAATACAAAATATAAAAAGCTGTTTGATGAAGCGATGGAGGAAGCAAGAGAAAAGAATGCAGGTTTTTGGGGAACCGGATTTTTCGAATAGGTATTAAAAGAAGCTGTTTGTGATTTATCATGATGAAATTTAGCTTCTTTTTAATTTCTATAATATATATTTTTTTGATTTAAAATCCATTTTAAAAGATAGAACAATAGAGCGGATATAGAATATGTTTTAAGAGATAGGTTGGCTCTAGGTTATCTTTTATGGTAATTAAGAAAACAGTGAGTATAAGTAATCTGATTGTATTGAAATGGCAGAAGAGGAATCAAACGCAAGGATTCCTCTATAAATGATTTCTTTTTATAAGAAATTTTCTATATGCTTTAAAGTTTTGTTTTCATAATACATTCTAGGTACACGGCGTCCAATCAAAGTTGTAACCTCAGGTTCAATCATGCCTGCATTTTGAGCGACTTGTCCACAAGTGATGGTTAAGTTTCCATCATTGCCGAAAATGGTGACAATATCACCTATTTTTACATCTTTAATTCCCGATATATCAATCATCATCGAATCCATACAGACTTTTCCGATTACCTTGGCTTTTTGTCCATGAATTAAGACGAATCCTTGATTAGACTGAGAGCGACTAAATCCATCTGTATAACCGCATGATACAATCGCAATATCGGTTTCTTTTTGAGCCTGATAGCCAAAGGCGTATCCTGCATAGTCAGATGGTTTTAGCCTTCTAGTCATAACAACTTTGGATTTCATTTGAATTGTTGTCGGAAAATGTGGCGTAATACGTTGAGAAATGTCAGGTGTAACACCACAAAGCCCCCATAAAAGACTACCGACGCGTATCATATCAAAAGCATATTTTGGATAGTTAATCGCACCACCGGTATTGCATAGATGATAATATTCCAAAGGACCGTGATATTTTTCTAAAAGTTCTTTAGCTTTCATGAAGTTTTGGGCTTGAAATATAGACATTTCTTTATCTTTGGCTGTATAAGATAAGGAGGTGCAAAGATGTGAATACATACCTGTCGAACGTAGTGTTGTCATGGCTAAAACAGTTAAGATTTCATGAAGAAAATTGCTTTCATCTTGAGATTTAGTATAGTCAAAACCTAAACGATTCATGCCTGTATTGATTTTAAGATGAATATCAATTCGCTGATTATGTTTAATAAGTTCCTGATGTAAAGCTAAAGCGTACTCTAAAGAGCCTACAGTTTGAGTAAGCTTGTATGTAGCTAATAAAGAGGCATAGCAACAAGAGGTATGTCCTAAAATTAAAATCGGCTTTGTAACTCCTGACTTTCTTAAACTAATCGCTTCACTAATACAAGCAACGGCAAACCAGTCAACAAGTTCTTTTTCTTCTAAATATGTAGCTAAGTAAGTAGCTCCTAAACCATAAGCATCAGATTTCAAAACAGCCATGATTTTAGTTTGAGGTGGAAGTAATTCTTGGCGGATTATCTTGCCGGTATGTGAAATTGCATCTAAATCTACTTCAATCCAAACACGTTGTGTATCAATAAAATCATTCATCGTTTTTACCTTCAAATGCCTCAAGAGCCGAATGGATCAATTGATTTAATAAGACATCAAATGGAATCCCGGCTAATTTCATCATTGTTGGGAAACGACTATTGGCAGTAAAGCCCGGTAAAGTATTAACTTCATTGAAAACTAAAGTTTGTTGTGGCGTTAGAAATAAATCAACTCTTGCTAAGCCTTGGCAGCCTAAAATTTGATAGATACGGCAAGCAGTTTCTTGTATTTCTTTTTCTAATTGAGCTGAAAGACGAGCTGGAGCATGAATCTTGGCAGATTCAGGGTGATACTTTTCTTGAAAATCAAAGAAAGATTGATGGATTTCGATTTCATCTACTCTTCCTACCGTTAATTCATCATAGCCCATAACAGCACAGCCAACCTCAAATCCTTCAATAGCTTCTTCGATAATGACGACATCATCGTATTGGAAAGCTAATTCAATAGCCGTATTTAAAGTGGCTTGCTCATTGACACAGCTAATTCCTAAAGAAGAACCGGCTTTAACAGGTTTCACAAAGACCGGATAAACTAAATCCATTTGAAAATTTTGGTCTGATTTTTTTAAAGTAATGGCTTGTGGAGAACGTATCCCGGCTTCTTGGACTAAACGATGGGCACGATCCTTATCCATACATAAAGCAGAAGCTAAAATGCCACAACCAACATAAGGGATTTGTAACAGCTCTAACAAACCTTGAATAGTTCCATCTTCCCCATTTTTACCGTGCAAAACAGGAAAAGCAACATCAATAGCTAATAATGTGTCATCAGGTAAGATAAAACCTTTTGTTTTTAAATCCAATTTTAATTGCAATTCTTTAAGTAAACGACAATCTTGTTGCCACGTATCAGCTTCAATAGAAGCATAATCTCCGGTATAGTAATACCAAGTACCCTGTTGTGTAATCCCAATTGGATAAATTTCATATTGTTTAGGGTCTAAATGCTTTAAAACCGAAGTTGCGGATTGTAAGGAAACTTCATATTCAGAAGATTTCCCACCAAAAATAACAGCTATCTTTAACATAATTGTTTCTCCTTTTCTTGTTGCGTATTTATTTGTATAGGCGTATCTTTAGGTAATTTATAGTTAATAATACAGCGATTGCGATATAAAGTTTTAACTTCGCATAGTTGCTTTGTATAAGCATCGTAGATTTTAGATACAATATCAACTTCTTCGATAATTTGATTTTGGTTTTGTTGATAAACAAGATTTTTATTGATAACTTCATAAGTATAATGAGGTTTTTCTAAAGCATAAAGACCAACGTAAACGTAAGTATCATCAAAACGGACTTGAATTTCATAAGTATTTTGCGTATCGTTGCGCATTTTTAAATCAATCCAGCCTTCAGCAATAGTGGCATCTACACCTAGAAGAGCATCGCCTTCAGGTTCAGGGAAATCACGCATATCATGACCTGTTCTTTCGATAATAGTTAAAGGTGAATGAAGGAAAACCCAAAATAAAAGATTGCTCATTTGACATAGACCTCCGCCTTTAGTTGGGACAATGCAACCATTAATTTCAGCTAATCCATCTTTATATGTTCCATTTTTCTTAACATCTTTAGTAGCATAGAAGAAAGAAAAAATTTCATTTGGTTTAATCAATAAATGATTTAAACCCGTTGCCGCTAATTTCAAATTATCAAATTTATTTTTTTGGTAAACCATATCATAACCTGTATTAGAATTCAAAATTTTACTTTTAGCTTCATATAATAAATAGGGTAAAGATGTATCACTGTAACTATAAGCATAAGGTTTACCGTCCATTTTCATTTTAGTATAGAAACAAAAGATACGTTGTTTAGTTCTTAAAGGTGTCAGCCCAGGAAAAACTTCTGTCAATCTTTTTCTAGACATATTCATCATCCTTTCTAAGTAATTTGTTACAGTATAATTTTAGCAAAATAACAATTTTAAAGTTTTAATTGATTCTTTCAAATGTTTAATTTGATGTGAGAATTTTGTAAAGATTTTCTTAAGATAACATTTTTAGGCAACAAAAATTATCATCTATGCTTTTTAAACATAGTAAAAGTGATAAAAAAGTATAGCTAAAAGCAAAAAAAAGCCTTGCCTTAGAGTTAACTTCAAGATGTATAATAATTGACGAAAGGGGAGATTTAGATGACAAAGAAATTAGGCTTTGGGTTAATGCGTTTACCATCATTAGATGAAAATGATGCGTCTAAAATTGATATTGAACAAGTCAAAAAGATGGTGGATACTTTTTTAGAAAGAGGGTTTACTTATTTTGATACAGCTTGGATGTATTGTGGTTTTGCGAGTGAATCCGCAACAAAAGAAGTTTTAGTAGAAAGACACCCTAGAGATAGCTATACATTGGCTACTAAATTACATGCGGGTTTCATTAAGACAAAAGATGATAGAGATCTTATTTTTAATGAACAGTTAAGAAAAACAGGTGTGAGCTTCTTTGATTACTATTTATTACATGATATTGGCGTAGATCATTATAAAATCTATAATGATTTAGACTGCTTTACATGGTTAAAGGATAAGAAAGCTCAAGGATTAGTAAAACATATCGGTTTCTCATATCATGACAATGCGGAATTTTTAGATCAAGTATTGACAGAGCATCCGGAAATGGAATTTGTTCAGTTACAGCTCAACTATCTTGATTGGGAAAGCGAAGGCGTTCAGTCAAGAAAATGTTATGAAGTTGCTACTAAACATGGTGTTCCTGTTTTTGTTATGGAACCGGTGAAAGGCGGAACTTTGGCAAAAGTACCGTCTAATGTTGAAGATTTATTTAAAAACTATCATGCGGATATGTCTGTTCCATCATGGGCGATTCGTTTTGCGGCTAGTTTAGATAATGTACAAATCGTATTAAGCGGTATGAGTAATATGGAACAATTATTGGATAACACTAATTACATGGCTGATTTTAAACCATTAGATGAACAAGAATATGCCAAAATCACTGAAGCAGTTGCTATGTTGAATGCCAATATTGCTATTCCATGTACAGGTTGTGCTTACTGTGTTGATGGTTGTCCAATGAAAATAGCCATTCCAAAATATTTCTCATTATATAATGCGGATAAGCAAGAAGTGAAAGAAAAAGGTTGGACACCACAAGGTGAGTATTATCATCGTTTAACCGCTAACTTTGGAAAAGCCAGTGAATGTATCGGCTGCGGTCAATGTGAAGGTGTATGTCCACAACACTTGCCAATCATCAAACATCTTCAAGAAGTTGCAAGTCATTTTGAAAAATAAGACATTACAAGACGACTGTTTTAGGCAGTCGTTTTTTTTGAATTAGATTGCTTTTTTATAGGTGTCAAGTAAGGCATGTATTATAATATGATAGGGTGATATGGAAATGGGACACTATTTAGAAGTCAATTATACGGATTTGAAATATCCAATTATATTTTTTAATCATTTCTTTTCTAAAGGCAGAGATATTCGAAATCATTTTCATCAAGAAATAGAGATTATTTATGTTCAAAATGGAAAACTAAGGGTGAGTGTAGAGGGTGAAAATTATGATTGTCAAACAGAAGATATTATCTTAATTCCTTCAAATGCAGTTCATGCCATTCAATTTGAAAATGTCGACAATCATATATTTACTTATTTATTATCATTAGAAGTTTTTAAACAATATCAAATAGATATAGAAGCGTTGTGCTTTAAGCTCGATAAGGAGAATATAGATAAGGCAGTATTTCAGACTTTTGAAACTTATCAAGATATGTCATCATTAAAGAAACATATTGTTATGTATAAAGTCTATGAAAAAATATTAAAATATAGCCATAAAAGCAATCCTCATTCTCAAACACATGCGATAATAGATGATGTCATTAGCTATATTCAAAAACATTACAATCAAGATTTAAGTTTAGAAATTTTAGCTGAACAATTTCATTTTCATCCTAATTATTTATCAAGGCGTTTTAAAAAGAGAACGTCAATGAGTTTGCATCGTTATTTATTAAGAGTTAGAATGAACCATGCTTATCAAGATATAGTATATACAAAAGATAATATTGTAGATATTGTGTATCGACATGGCTTTAAACAATTGCGTTCATTCAATCGTTTGTTTAAAGAGATGTATGGTTGTACCCCAAGTAAATATCGTAAAGCATTAGATAAGTAGACTCTGATTATAGGTTATCAGCTATTTTATATTAAACGGACGATAATATAAGTTATAAGTAATAAGGAAGTATGTCATCATACGTCACATAATATGTCATATATGATTAAAGAGTATTAAGATAAAAGAACTAATCTAAAAGTGAATAAAAAGATAATTAAATAGAAAATAAAAAAAGGAAAAAAAGAGTTGCAAAGGGCGAAGGAATGTACTATAATGGCAAGGCAGTCAAAAAGAAGCCCGATAAAAGGAAAGTCAATGGAAAAAGAAATGAAAAAA
>CAJUOR010000071.1 GCA_910588165.1 uncultured Thomasclavelia sp. | reverse complement strand
TCCTGACTGCTCGTATATATTACCACAAGTTTTTTTAAACGTCAACACTTTTCTTTTAAAATTTCATAGAAATATCAAAGGCTTGAACTGAGTGCGTTAAAGCTCCGATCGAAATAATATCTACACCACATTGAGCTACTGCTTCCAAGCGCTCTAATGACATATTCCCACTAGCTTCAACCAAAGCTTGATGATTGATGAGTTCAACTGCTTCTTTCATTTCTTCATTTGTCATATTATCCAACATAATAATATCAGCCTTAGCGCTAAGTGCCTGTTTAACTTCATCTAAGTTTCTCGTTTCAACTTCAACTTTCGTCATAAAGCTAATCTGACTTCTCACTTTTTCAACGGTTTTAATAATGCCACCTCCGGCATCGATATGGTTATCCTTCAACATAACCCCATCACTTAAATTATAGCGATGGTTTTTACCTCCACCAACACATACTGCATATTTAGAAATAGCTCTTAATCCCGGTAAAGTCTTTCTTGTATCTACAATCATACAAGGATACGCTTTAACCTTTTCGACACATTGATAAGTATGTGTGGCAATACCGCTCATAAACTGCATTAAGTTTAAGGCCGTTCTTTCGCCCTTCAATAAAGCTGTAGCGTAGCCCTTAAAATCAACAATTCTATCCCCAATTTGAACATAGTCACCATCTTTTTTATAGGCTGTATATTCAAAATCTTCGTCTAACATCTTAAACACCTGCATAGCTACTTCCAATCCGGCAATAACCCCATTTTGTTTAGCTACAAAATAAGCCTTGGAGATTTGTTTTTCATCAATCGTATAATCAGTAGTCACATCTACATATTCAATATCTTCCATCAATGCTTGCTTAATTAAATTTTCAACATAAAACTTATTGAGCTTCATCTGCTATATCCTCCTCTAAAATAATCTTAGCTACTGTTGCAATACTTAAATCCTCTAAATAATCATTAGTCATCTCATAATTATCATTTTCTAAAATAGCTAGAATCTCATTTACACGCTTTAAAGATTTCTCAAACAACTCCGGCTTTTTCAAGATAAAATGAGCATCGTAAATCATCTTGCGAATCTCGGTTTTATAGCCTTTTGGACAAGGTTTACCATGAACATCTCTAATAATCGCATCGCCAACTTCAATATGAGGTTGTTGCTTTAGACGTTGTTGAATATGCTTAGCAGCTCTTCTTGAGAAAACCAAAGCTTCCAATAATGAATTGCTGGCTAAACGGTTCTTTCCATGGACACCTGTGTGACTACACTCACCTGCGGCATATAAGCCATCTACTGAAGTATGAGCATTTAAGTCAACATCAATCCCACCCATCAAGTAGTGTTGACAAGGATAAACTGGAATTAAATCCTTGGTAATATCAACACCTTCATGTAAACATCTTTCATAAATCATCGGAAAACGTCTTTTAACAAAATCGGCTTCTTTATAACGAATATCTAAATAAATCTCTTCATTGCCTTGTTTAAGTGCTTCACGGTAAATCGCTTCTGCCACAACATCTCGTGGTGCTAAATCACCGCGTTTATCATATTTATGCACGAACGTTCTGCCTTTCGCATTCAAAAGATGAGCGCCCTCGCCTCGAACAGCTTCTGAGATTAAGAAACGTTCACGGCCCTGACGACAAGCAAATGCGGTTGGATGAAATTGCACCCAATTTAAATGTTCAATTTTAGCGCCTAAGCGATAAGCAAACATAATACCATCACCGGTAGCAATCCCAGAGTTTGTTGTGTAAGGATAAACACGCCCGATACCGCCTGTTGCCAATAAAACATAACGAGCTTTAATGATATAAGTTTCATTATAGCTTAAAATTCCAAGCACAAAGCCACCCTCTGTTTTTTTCAAATCAAAAAGTTTTGTATTAGGAATAACGTCGATATTCGGTTTCATGATCGCCGCTTCCAAAAGCCCATCTACGATAGCTTTTCCCGTTGAATCTTTATGATGCACAATTCGATGTCGGGAATGTCCGCCTTCTAAAGTCTTTAATAGCTCACCTTTTTCATCAACATCAAAGTCCACGCCATATTCTTTTAATTTCAAGACATCTTTTGGACCTTCCTGAACCAAAACTTCGACAGCCTCTTGCCGATTAGCATATTTTCCGGCAATCAATGTATCTTCAATATGCAAATCGTAATGATCATTCTCTAAATCCAAAACACAGGCAACACCGCCTTGGGCTAGAGAACTATTCGAACATTCCAATTCTTTTTTAGAAATCACCAACACCTTAGTATCTTCTGAAAACTGCAATGCCCCATACAATCCGGCTACTCCACACCCTATTACTACCACATCATAATCCATAACCATGTTTTTCACTCCTTAAGTTATTTTTTTCACATAGTCCTTAAAAAGATAAAACGTATGCTTTACATACGTTTTGCTTGTTACGATTATACGACTATTTAGATTAAAATGCAACCCGAATTGCCATTTTTTATATAAGATAAAGCATTTTATTCTTTAGGATACTGCAATAAATAGCTTTCTAGCCCATCAGCAATGGCACTTGCTAATTTAGCGTGATATTTACTGCTCTTAAGTTGACCACGTTCATTGGCATTACTGATAAAACCACATTCAATTAAAACACCGGTTGTTTTAGTTGATCTTAGGACATAGAAATCCGCACTTTGAATTTTTTTGCGTGTCCCTGTCACCTTTTTCATATTCTCATGCACCATATCCGCTAATATTTTCCCTTGTTCACTGTTCTTATAATAAAACACTTGCGAACCCCATGCACGACTACTGCTAGAAGCATTCAAGTGAATACTCACAAAAACATCGGGGTTATTTTCATCTATTTTCATACCACGCAAATACATATCATCTTGTTTACTGTAATGATGATTGCGCTGCGTCATATCCATATCCTCTGTTCGTGTCAGATAAACAGTCGCCCCCCGACTTTCCAACTCGGCTTTTAAAGCTTCGGATATTTTTAAATTTAATTCATCTTCTTTCGTTTTACCGACATTGGCACCATTATCAAATCCGCCATGCCCCGGATCAATTGTTATGACATAGCCATCTAAATTAACATTAGCTGCATTTGTCGCTTCACTTAAGGAAGGTCTTTGTATCCATAAATAAGATAGGACAAGAAGTGCACCTATCCATAAATATATTAAATATTTTCTCACTGACATCACCTATCATATTTATATGATAAATGCCTATCTTTTATTAACTTAAACTTGTAAATTTAACACTTCTAGTAACCAATCAACATTTTGTTCAATAGGTAAGGTCCCATCAATTGATAAAACATCACAGCTTAAATTTGTCAACCAGTCCTTAACCATTCGTTCATCTCTTGCTTCTACCATGTCAAAAAAAGCTTTCTCGTGAGCATACAAATCGCCACCCTCTAACATTCTAGCACCGAATTTCAGATAAGAACGCTGTTTAATCCGCTTCATTCGTTCACTTTTACATACATCAATAAAGATTGCTTTCTCATACAATTTAATAACCTCATTACCGTAATTGCCTGTTACAGCTGCCAAAATAAAGTTTGGATTTCGTTGCATTTCTTCTAACAACAACTTCTCTACTTCCTTTTTTGAACGCGCATTCCCATAATCATTCTTTCTTGGAAAATAGATATCTTCAATATCAATCAAATGATAATTTATCCTTTGAGCAAGCGCTTTTGCTAAAGTGCTTTTCCCACTTCCATTCAATCCGCAAACAATTATTCCCATACAATTTTCCCTTCTTTAATCAAATAAAGAGATTTCAAAAGAAATCTATTCTATCTTAAAATTCTTGAAACACCATTCTTCACAAATGCTTCTATCTCTTTCACACTAAACTGATTGGCATCACCATGAATGGTATGTTTTAAAACCGAAGCTCCACACCCAAAAGCTAAAGCCTCTTGAAGTGGCTTACCTTCCATCAAAGCGTAAAGTAAACCGGAGAAATAGGCATCTCCTCCACCAACTCGATCCACAATATCATCAATATGGTAAGTATCAGATATATAGAGTTTACCTTGATGATAGAGATAACCTGTCAAATCGTTAACGCTCGTCGAAATAATATCCCTTTTTGTAGAAGTCATATATCGGATATTCGGATATAAATTTTCCATCTTATCATATAACTCTTTTAAAATATCCTCATGGTTTGTTTGGGTTGAGGTTAAACCTAAGAAGTTCATCGCATCTAAATGTCCGGCTGATAAAATATCGACATAAGGTAAGATTTCCTTAAAAGCCTGTCCGGCTTCCTCGATGCTCCATAATTTAGCACGGTAATTGGCATCATAAACAACTAAAATATGATGCGCTTGACAATATTTCATCATCTCAATGACAATATCTTTAATTTCCGAGGTCAAAGCAACCGTAATACCTGATGTAATGAAAATATCTATATCCTTAAGTAATGTTTCAATACACACATCTTCTTTAGTTAAAGTTGTCATAGCCGAATAGGCACGGTCATACACCACTTGGCTTGTGCGATTACCACTACCATTTTCTAAATAATAACTTCCCACCCGAGCTTGACTTCTTTGAATTAAGGAAGTATCTATACATTGAGAGGAGAGAAATTGCATAATGCCATCGCCCAAGAAATTATCACTCACCTTAGTGAAAAGCTTCGTCGGATAACCAAAGCGAGCTAAACTACCCGCCATATTCGTTTCACTGCCACCGACATGAACATCAAAGCACAAGTCATGAAGACGATAGCCTTTCTTTGTGGAATATCTTAACAAGGTTTCTCCCATGCATAAAACATTCATGCCAAATCCCTCGCTTTATGATTCGCCTTTACATAGTTTCGGGCAATCTCAGTAATTTCTTCAAACTGACCTTTCGCTCCTAATTTATTCAATTCTCCGCCAATACCGACGGCTTCAACACCGGCTTTAACCCAATCAGCTAAATTATTTAAGTTTACGCCACCGGTTACCATAATCGAAGTTTGAGGAAGCGGTGACTTAATAGCACTGACATAACTAGGTCCAAAGGCACTGCCGGGGAACAATTTAATCATCTCACTACCGGTTTCCATAGCCTCAACGATTTCTCTAATCGTCATACACCCGGGAATATAAGGTACCCCATAGCGATTGCATAAAAGTGCTGTTTTTGAATTAAAGCTAGGTGAAACAATATATTTCGCTCCCGCCATAATCGCCATGCGGGCTGTTACATCGTCTAAAACCGTTCCCGCACCAATCAAAGCTTCGGGATAAGCCTTGTTTAAGTCTTCAATAATCACACTTGCCTGACTGTTAGTATAAGCGACCTCAATCGCAGTTAGTCCCCCTTCAATACAAGCTTTAGAAATATTGTATCCTCCTTCTTTTGTATCGCCACGAATAACTGCCACAACGCCTTGTTTTTTTAATGCTTGCATAATATCTGATTTTGTCATTGTTCTCTCCTCCTATTCAATATAGCCACCTTTCATTGGACTTACGGCTAAACGTGTATAAATACCTAAAGCCCCTTTGGTATATTTAGGCTTTGGTTTTTGCCACTTTGTTTTTCTTTCTTTTAAGATTTCATCTATTTGAGCCAAGGATTGCTTTTTCCCTTGGATACCGATAATATTTAAACTTCTGTTTTTCACGCTAATTTCAATTAAATCGCCATCTTCCACGAATGCGATTGATCCACCCTCAGCTGCTTCCGGTGAAATATGTCCAATTGCAGGACCTTTACTAGCCCCTGAGAAACGCCCGTCTGTCAATAAAGCAATCGCCGCTGACAATTCGGGATCACTTGAAATTGCCTCTGTCGTATAAAACATCTCCGGCATACCCGAACCTTTAGGCCCTTCGTAACGAATAAAGACAGCTTCACCGGGTACAATACGATGTTTTAAAATAGCCTCAATTGCATCTTCTTCACAGTTGAAAACACGCGCTTTTAAAACTGCCTCTTGCATATTTTTGGGTACAGCCGAATGCTTGACTACCGCACCTTCAGGCGCTAAGTTGCCTTTCAAGATGGCCACTGCACCCTCTTTATTCAGCGGATTGTTTAACGGTCTAATCAAATCCTCTTTAGATAAATTAACTTTCTTTAGATGCTGTTCACATTTTTCATAATAACCCGATTTTCGCAAATCCTCTAAATTTTCTCTTAACGTCTTACCTGTACAAGTCATGACATCTAAATGCAAATAGTCTTTAATAGCTTCCATAATCGCAGGAGTTCCTCCGGCATAATAATAGAATTGTGCCGGGTAAAAACCACTGGGACGCAAGTTTAATAAATAAGGAATTTGGCGATGGATTCTATCGAAATCATCGCCATCTAAAACAATCCCACACTCATGAGCAATCGCCGGCAAGTGAAGTAAAGAATTGGTTGAGCCGGCAATCGCCGCATGCACCATTATCGCATTTTCAAAAGCCTCTTTTGTCAAAATATCTTGAGGTTTAATATCCTTTTGAACTAAATTGACGATATGTTCCCCAATATGATCGGCTACATCTAATAATTCTTGACTAGTTGCCGGTAATAAACTTGTCCCCGGTAAAGCCAGTCCTAAAGCTTCTGACATAATTTGCATTGTCGTTGCCGTACCGATAAAACTGCAAGCCCCACAACTAGGACAAGCATGGTGCTTATAGTAAGTAAATTGTTCCAAATCAATCTCTTGACGTTCATACATAGCCGAGTATTTACCAATCTGCTCAAGTGTTAATAAGTCAGGTCCGGCATTCATAACACCCCCCGGAATCATAATCGAAGGCATATTGATACGAGCCATCACCATCAAATGAGCCGGTAATCCTTTATCACAACTAGCCAAAAAGACACCACCGTCAAAAGGTGTTGCATTTGCCTGAATTTCAATCAAATTACAAATCATCTCTCTTGAACATAGAGAATAGTTAATTCCATCATGTCCTTGTGCTTCGCCATCACACATATCCGTCGCATAATACTTAGCACCCTTAGCATTAACTTGAGCTAAACTGTTTTCCACACGTTTAACTAAAGTATTCAAATGCCCACTTCCCGGGTGAGAATCACCATAAGTGCTTTCAATAAAAATTTGCATTTTGTCTAAGTCTTCAACTTTCCACCCCGTACCGATACGCAATGGGTCTAACTCAGGTGCGATTTTCCTCAATTCTTGGCTTTTCATATTTTTGTCCCTTTCCTTAACCTTCCCATTTTTCTTCTTATCTATATTATAGATAGCTTAAAAACTATCGTCAACAGCAAAAAGAAAAGCTACGCAATTTTACTTAACTAAACTAAATAAAGCCGTCATTTATAGAGTTTTTTCAAATAACGCTAGATATTGTCACTATATTTATAAATTTATCGTTTATTTTAGGATACAGCATTTTTACCTTTTGGAAATTGATAAACTTCGTTGCTTGACAGCTTTTCTACCAACTATCCTCATTTATCCCTTCAACAAAAACACAAAATTTATCTTTTTTTCAAAAATAATATTGACGATGATTACTCAATATGATATTATATTCAAGCAGTCAAC
>CAJUOR010000070.1 GCA_910588165.1 uncultured Thomasclavelia sp. | reverse complement strand
GAATGTCTTGGCTTCGGTTTCATCCTCCGACAGGGTTTTGATCAGGGCAAGGGGTTCAATGTGATTCACAATCCAATATTCTAATCGTTCAAAATAATTACGATATTCATATTTCTTACCAAGGGGCTTGTTTAACCCCTGCCGGTATTTCTCAAGTTCAAAAAGAAGATGCTCATCTTAGAACCGCTTTCGATTATGTCAAGAAAATGGGCTTCTATGTTGATTTTGAAGAAACACAAAAAAAAGACGGTATGCAATTTGTCATTCATTTCTAATGACAAGCACCGTCTTTTTTTATATTTTCCTAGTTAAATAACCTTTAAGTAAAGCAAAATATTCTCTTGTATAAAATACCGGCAAGGCAACTGAATGCAAATAACCACTTACTCCAATGCCTTGAATACCTAGTTTCTTGGCTAACTTTTCAATGCGATAAAGATGGAATTGATTAGAAACCAGAGCTGTTTTTTGTTGCCTAAAATCATATTTCTTCAAGGCATACACTAAATTTTCATAACTTGTCGTCGATTGGTCTTCTAAAATAATCCTTTCGCTTGCAATTCCTTTTTGTATCAAATAATCAGCCATTGCCAAAGCTTCGCTCACAGTTTCATTTTTACCTTGTCCGCCTGTCACAATAATGATAGCCAATGGACACTGTATAGCTAATTGGTAAGCTTTATCTAAACGCACCTTTAAAGAACGGCTAATAACATCTTGAAATAAACCTGCCCCAAATACAACAATGACTTCAAAATCATTATCATATTTTCGCTTTGAACATAAGCTACATTTCAAGATGAAGGCAATAAAACTGAAACTAAAACCCATAACCATTATACCTAGCAATATTTTTATTTGAATAGGCAGCATGGTGAAAATAGGCAGATGGAAATAATACTCACTAATCCCTAAGCCCATCATGCCCAAGCCTATGACTAGAAAGAACGATGAAAAAGCAACATGCCGATTCACAAGTCTTAAAAATAAATCATACATGACACTTATGGCACCTATAATCATCACTATACGCATGCTTGCTCCCTCCTTTCTTTCTAATCTATGAAAAACCGTTCCTTTGGGAACGGCTAAATACTCGCAACGATCTGCTTAACTAAATCTTCACTTACCACATCATAACATAATGTTAAATCGCCTGAGGCATACGCATAAGTTACGCCCGGATTGACATTGGTTGTCGGATCTTTAACCCATGCTTTACAAGATGAATGGACTTGTTGAATGCCTGTTTCGTCCATTAACGCTTTCGCATTAGAAGCGTTGACACCACTACCGGCTAAAATTTCAATTTGTTGTCCGTATTTTTCTTGTAATTGTTTAATCAAAGCTCTACCATCATACGCTTTCGCTTCCAAACCTGAGGTTAAAACACGATCAACCCCCATTGCAATTAAAGCTTCCATCGCTTCAAAAGGATCTTTCGCACAATCAAAAGCACGATGGAAAACCGCTTCTTTATGATAGCTGTGAATTAAATCAACCATACGCTTGTTTTTCTCTACATCAATACTACCATCTTCAAATAGAAAACCAAAAGCCAAGCCGTCAGCTTTGGCATCTAACAAAGCTTTGGCATCTTCAAACATCACTTTAACCTCCGCATCTGTATAATGAAATCCCGCTCCACGTGGTCTTACCATACAAATAACAGGTAAAGCAATTTCTTCTTTAACTAATTTCAAAGTCCCGATAGAAGGCGTTAACCCTCCTAAATGCAAAGCGCTGTTTAATTCGACCCGATCGGCTTTGCCACGAGCTGCACATAAGCAATCTTCATAACTTCCACAGCAAATTTCTACTTTTCTTTTCATAGTCTTACCTCATCTCTTAGCCTAATACCTTTTATTTTTAAAAAAAGATGTATCTTGCGACACATCTTTAGATTCAGCCTATTATTTACCGAAGTATCTAGCTAATAATCCGGCAAAAGCTTTACCATGTCTAGCTTCATCTCTAGCCATTTCATGAACTGTATCATGGATAGCATCTAAGTTAGCAGCTTTAGCACGTTTAGCTAAGTCAGTTTTACCTGCAGTTGCTCCGTTTTCAGCAGCTACACGTAATTCTAAGTTTTTCTTAGTAGAATCAGTAACAACTTCTCCTAATAATTCAGCAAATTTTGCAGCATGTTCAGCTTCTTCCCAAGCTGCTTTTTCATAATACATACCAACTTCTGGGTATCCTTCACGATGAGCAACACGTGCCATTGCAAGATACATTCCTACTTCTGTGCATTCACCTTCGAAGTTTGCACGTAAATCAGCGATGATATCTTCAGAAACACCTTGAGCAACACCTACAACGTGTTCAGCAGCCCATGACATTTCATCATCCTGTTTAGTGAATTTATCTGCTCCTACTTTACAAACCGGGCATTGTTCAGGTGCGCTGTCTCCTTCATGAACATAACCACAGACACTACATACAAATTTAGCCATTGTTAATTTCCTCCTTTTAATTTTACAACCTTATTTTAAACTATTTGCTAAGAATTAGAAAGCATTTTGCTTAAAAAAATAAAAAAAGATAAAAAGTGCTTTATTTTAGTACTTTTTTTCTATATAATAGAGGTCGTTATAAATAAAGAGGAGTGATATAATGAGTCAGACAACACAATGTCTAGCTAAAAATGAAAATTTGGCACGTGCCAATCAGGAAAGTCATTTTGAAGCATTATCAAATGAAAAACAAGAAATCTTAGTGAATTGGTGCAAAGCCAATTTTAATGCCGTTAAGACAATCAATACTCAGATTACTTCTTATGATATTAAACAAACTTTCAGCTCATTAGAAGATGGTTTCTATGTCACAAACGGTCAAATTAAAGGAGCTATGGTCAAAGCAGGATTTGAAATGAAGGCAGCTAAAGATGGTATCAACAGCCGTTTTAACGTATCCAAAACGTCACCATACTTCAAGGATTAAACTGCATCCGCAGTTTTTTTATTGGACAAGAAGGAGATGAATTTATGAGTGCTATTTGGTATGAACTAAAACATATATGTAAACAGACAGGAGCACGTTACGGAATCCTACATACCCCACATGGTGATGTGGAAACACCGATGTTTATGCCTGTCGGAACACTGGCAACAGTTAAAGGGATTAGTCCTGAAGAATTATACGAAATGAAATCCCAAGTAATTTTAAGTAACACTTACCATTTATGGTTAAGACCCGGCGAAGATATTGTAGCGAAAGCCGGTGGTTTACATCAATTTATGAATTACAAAGGTCCGATGTTGACAGATAGCGGTGGCTTCCAAGTTTTTTCATTAGGTAAAACTAGAAAAATTGAGGAAGAAGGTGTTTACTTCAAAAGTATTTTAGATGGCAGTAATCTTTTCCTTTCCCCTGAAAAAGCCATTGATATTCAAAATAAGCTTGGGGCGGATATGATTATGAGCCTAGATGAATGTGCCCCCTACCCTTGTACCCACGAATATATGAAAAACAGTGTTGAACGCACGATTCGTTGGGCTAAGCGCGGGAAAGAAGCTCACAAAAATACAGATAAACAAGCTCTATTTGGCATCGTGCAAGGCGGAGCTTTTGAGGACTTGAGAGAACAATGTGCTAAAGCGTTAGTTGAAATGGACTTCCCCGGCTACTCTATCGGTGGAACAAGTGTCGGTGAACCTAAAGATGTCATGTATAAAATGGTAGAAGACGCTATCAAATGGTTACCTGAAGATAAACCTCGATATTTGATGGGTGTTGGTAATCCGATTGACTTAATTGAATGTGCGATGCGTGGAATAGATATGTTTGACTGTGTTTTACCTACACGTGTCGCAAGACATGGGGCTTTGATGACAAGCCATGGTCGTATCAATATCAATAACGAAAAATACAAAGAAGATTTCACCCCTTTAGATGATCGTTGTGATTGCTATACGTGTAGAAACTATACGAAAGCTTATTTAAGACATTTGCACAAAACAGATGAATTATTTGGCAAACGTTTATTGTCTATTCACAATGTGCGCTTCTTATTAAAATTAGCGGAAGATATTCGTCAGGCTATCCGTGAAGATCGCTTAGCGGATTTTAAAGAAGAATTTTTAGAATTATATGGTCGAGATGTTTATGAAAGGGCGTTTTAGAAATGAAATTAAGTGAATTTGATTTTGATTTACCCGAAGCATTGATTGCTCAAACGCCATTAGAAAAACGAGATCACTCACGTTTAATGGTCGTTAATCGCCAAAAACAAACCATTGAAGATAAACACTTTTATGACATTGTCGATTATCTTCATGAAGGCGATGTATTAGTCAGAAACAACACCAAAGTGATTCCGGCTCGTTTATATGGCACAAAAACGGCAACCAATGGTCATGTGGAAGTGTTATTATTGAAGGATTTAGGTAACAATGTTTGGGAGTGTCTAGTCGGTAATGCCAAAATCGTTAAAGTTGATACATTAATCAGTTTCGGTGATGGACAACTGCAAGCTAAATGTATTAAAGTCAAGGACGAAGGCATTCGTATTTTTGAAATGCTTTATGAGGGGATTTTCTATGAAGTCCTAGATCAATTAGGCACAATGCCTTTACCACCTTACATTAAGGAAAAGTTGAGCGAGCCTAATCGCTACAATACAGTTTACGCTAAAATCGAAGGCAGTGCCGCAGCCCCAACAGCCGGACTTCACTTCACACCTCAAATCAATGAAAAAATTATCGCTAAAGGTGTTAAAATTGTTGATGTTACCCTTCATGTCGGTTTAGGAACATTCCGTCCGGTCAAAACCGATGATGTCCTAAACCATACGATGCATAGCGAGTACTATGAGATGAGTGAAGAAGCGGCTCAAATTCTCAATCAGGCAAAGGCAAACCATCAGCGCATCATTAGTGTAGGAACAACTTCAACACGTGTTTTAGAGTCAGTCTACAATAAATATAACTGTTTCAAGGCAACCAAAGAAAACACAAATATTTTCATTTATCCGGGTTATGAATGGAAAGCTGTTGATGCCCTGATTACAAATTTTCACTTGCCTAAATCAACTTTGATTATGTTGGTGAGTTCATTGGCGGGTAAAGATTTAATTTTCAAGGCTTATCATCACGCCGTAGAAGAAAAATATCGCTTCTTCTCATTTGGCGATAGTATGTTGATTGAATAATGAAAAGACCGCAAAATACCTATGATGCCTCTTTAAGAGAATTGTATGCTATTGGCAAATTAGCCCAAAAGCCTAAGCTTTTACTTCATGCTTGCTGTGGTCCATGTGCTTCTAGTGTGCTTGTTCAGCTATACGATTATTTTGATATTACTATTTATTATACAAATTCCAATATCTTTCCTCAAACCGAATATGTGCGAAGACTTCAAGAATTGAAGGCTTTCCTACCGCAATTTAATCATGATTATCAGGCGAATATTCAGTTAGTCGAAGCTAGATATGAACCCAAAAGCTTTTTGGCTTGGGCAAACAAAAGGAAAAACGACCGTGAAGGTCAAGAGCGTTGTCATCTTTGTTACGCCATGCGGATTCAAGAAGCTATGCAATATGCTCATGAGCATCATTATGATTATTGTGCAACTGTTCTTACTTTAAGCCGTTTGAAAAATTCACAGGTCATCAATGAGATTGGTCTTAAAATCCAAAAAGATTATCCTGATGTTAAGTATTTCTGTTCAGATTTCAAAAAGAATAAAGGGATTGATTTATCTATTGATCTTTGTGAAATATACAAGATGTATCGCCAAGATTATTGTGGCTGTCCTTACAGCATGAGCCATCTATTCAAATAAGCAGTTTTATAATTAGCTTTATAAATCAAATATTTCATCAAAAAAGGCTTTGACATTAGCTTAAATACAGCTAACATTCAAAGTCCTTTTTACATTTATTTATTTCCAAAAATCATATCTGATGTAATTTCATCTAGTGAATGAGCACCGCACATCGCCATCGTATCTTTTAACTCCGAAACAAGCTTATCGACATAGATGCCTACCCCTTCATATCCACCACCATAGACTGCTGTGACAAATGGTCTGGCAATAATGACCGCATCTGCACCTAAAGCTAATGCTTTAAAAATATCCGTCCCACAACGAATGCCACCATCAACAAAGATTTTCATATCTTTACCGACAGCTTCGACGATATCTTTCAATACCTCAGCAGTGCTTGGACATTGGTCTAAAACTCGTCCACCATGATTTGAAACAACAATCGCACTTGCTCCGGCTTCCCTTGCCTTTAAAGCACCTTTAACACTCATAATACCTTTTACAATAAACGGTGTCGGACAAGCGGTAATAATTTCCTTTAATTCTGCCACTGATTTACTACCGGCAGGGGGCATCAGATTTTTTAAGAACGGAAGTCCTGCTGCATCAATATCCATCGCAACCGCAAAAGCATTCGCTTGTTTGGCTAGCGCCATTTTCTCACAGACAGTTTCATAATTCCATGGTTTAATTGTCGGTACACCTAACCCATTTTGTTTTTGAATGGCTTGGGTCGCAGACTTCATCACCTCAGGATTAACACCATCTCCGGTAAATGCGGCAATACCGTAATTCGCACAAGCAGATACTAAAATATCATTATAAGACATATCGTTATATAAATCCCCATAGTGCAAATTAACAGCCCCAACCGGACCGGCAAAAATAGGCGCTTTAAATTGTTTTCCGAAGATTTCAAAATCCGTACACACTTCCTTATTCTCGCATAAGGTATCCATTTGGATTCTGATTTCTTTCCATTTTTCATAATTACGAATTGCTGTATCGCCAATTCCTTTAGCGCCGGGTCCTGGCATTTGGTTACGACAAGCTCTACCATTACATTCAGGGCAAGCCTTGCAATATTTTCCGATATTTTTTCTAGCTTCAACTAAAATCTCATCATATGTCATTTTATGCTCTCCTTTTATTTTAACTTTAATCATTATATCATGTTTAAAAATAGAATACATCTATTATTTAAGTCCCTCGTATTTAAAACAACTCATCTAATAATATATAGTATTTCAACTTTTTCATATCAGGTTCTATTCCTAACGCCTCAAAAAGTGCCATAGCATCAAAATCAGGATAACTGACTTCGGTATATTTACCACTGAAATTATGGCTTAAACTTCGATAGCATAGGGCAATATCTTGATATTTATCTGCTACCCCTGCTCGCCCTAAATCAATCAAACTACTCAGCTTTCCATCTTGGATAAAGATATTAGGTAAACAAAAATCACCATGAGAGAAAACTAAATCCTCTTCAAAACCGGGGACTTTGAGCCATTCAAGCAATGCTTCGGGATTTTCAAAGCCATTTTCTCCAAACGTTTCCGGCTCAACATTATCTAAATCATAAAGCTGATTTTCAACCTGATAAGTCGCAGCTGCCAAATGCTCCTTCAAGGTATGAGTGTAAGGACAGTTGGTTATATCTACTTGCCACATTTGTTTCAAACTAGCAGCAAGAATTTGAGTTAAGCGCTTGGGCTGTCGCATCAATTCATCGCTACACGCTATTTCCCCTTTAGCTTTTTCCATCAATAAATAACACCTATCATCTTGAACTTCAAAAGCTAATACTTTTGGTACAGGCAAGTGATCTTTAAGCCATATTAACATCTCATATTCTCGCCTTGCTTCTTGGTCATCTTGACTTATCTTTAAAACCATATCCTCAAATACGATAATTTTAGCCTTAGACATTCCGATTTCATCAACACTATACGGCTTAAAGGCAATTTTTGATTGAATAACTAAAGGAAATGTCATGAAATTATCCACATATAAAGCTAACTGTTTCTCAATATCAGAAGCTAATGCCACAGTCATTTGCAATAGTTTTTGTTCATCTAATAACTCATC
>CAJUOR010000069.1 GCA_910588165.1 uncultured Thomasclavelia sp. | reverse complement strand
CCTTTATCTTAGATATTCAAGGGCCTTATCAGTGGTTGGAAGCAGATAGAAGATTGCATCATTTTTTAAAACAGACAAGACGAATTAACTATATTGCCGAAGATTTTAATCGCAGTATTACGATGCCATTGCAGTCATTGGAAATCACTTGTCAGTTTATTGAGAAAGAAATGGCAGAAATGAATTATTTAAAGGCATTACAGCTTGTTAATCGGGCTTTGACAACTTACGGACGTTTAGCAAGTTTAATTTATTATAAAGCATGGGTATTATACGGCTTCTTACAGTACCGTCAAGCTAGTCAGTTGCTGTTTGCGATTAAAGATGTGGTGGCTTTTCATGATTTTGCTTGTTATATGTTAGGAAATATATACTTTGAAACAGAGGATTATCAGACCAGTATCGCTATGTTTTTAGAAAACAAAACAGTTAATCAAGATCAAAATGCTTATATGTTAGCTCAAGCTTATGCGATGGAAAATATGACAAGTCAAGCCATTGCTACCATTGGTAAAGCTATTCAATTAAATCCTTCAGAAGAAGTCTATCGGGAATTTGAAATATCCTTAAGGAAGTGGTCAAATGCCTAAGCCTTTAAGTTTTCAAAGAGTAGCGATGGTTGAAGGTAATCCAAAATATGAGCAGGCTATTTCACGCTTATATCCTTTTTACCAAAGGAAAAACGATATTCGTGAACCATTTGAACGAGATTATACACGTATTTTATTTTCTAAGGCGTATCGACGCTTAAAACATAAAACTCAAGTATTTTTTGCTGTTTCCAATGATCATGTCTGCACACGCTTAGAACATGTTGCCCTTGTTCAATCTGTGAGTGAAACAATTGCCGGTTATTTAGGCTTAAATACGACTTTAACTAGAGCGATTGCGGCTGGTCATGATTTAGGACACGCTCCCTTCGGTCATGGGGGAGAGAAAATTTTGGCTCAGCTTTATGAAAAATATCAGTTAGGACGTTTTTTTCATGAACGTAATAGTCTGTATTTTGTTGATAAGATTGAACAATTAAAAGATGATAATCAGGAAAATCAACCTTTAAATCTATGCTATGCAGTTCGAGATGGGATTATCTCTCATTGCGGTGAGGTTCATCTTGAGGCTATTAAGCCCCGCGAAGAAGCTTTTGATTTAGAAAATTATAATGCTCCGGGATTGTATGCACCTTTTACTTATGAGGGGTGTGTGGTAAAGATGGCAGATAAGATTGCCTATCTATCTAGAGATATTGAAGATGCTTTGGAGTTAGGGCTACTAACCAAAGCTGATATTAGGCAGTTGGAAAAAGAATTATCGGATATTGACCCTTTAGTTTCAGGAATTGATAATGGGACGTTAATCCATTATTTCATTCAAGATGTCTGTCAACATAGTACCATAGAAAAGGGAATCGCCTTATCTAAACAAGCTTATTTGGTTATGCAAAAAGTGATGGCCTATAATTATGAAAATATATATTTAACGAAGCGTTTAAAAGTCTTTGATGATTATGTGGCGTTAATGATTCATAGCTTATTTGATGTATTGAAAGATACATGGCAAAAAGATGGCAAACTAGATAAGTTAGAAGCGTTAAAAGCAAGATATCCTAACTTGGCTGAATATTTTATGGATTGGCTTTTATATTATACTTCAACTAAGCTTTATAATCCGAGCTTGCAACAAGACTATATCAGAGCGATTCTCGATTATATTTCAGGCATGACAGATACATTTATGTTGAAAACATTTAATGAATTGGTAACATTTTAATACTTTGCTTATCATGGCAGTTTGTGATATGATAGGAATAGTTTTTTAAGGGAGTGAAAATATGTCGATTCTAAGGGAATGCATCGCTTATAACCGCCAACAGAAAGTTATTATATTAACGTGCCTTGCTTTATTTCTACCTTTTTATATAACCTGTATCATCGATTTAGTTTTACTTATATATTGTCTAATCAAAAAAGATTTACAAAAAGCTTATAAAAGTGTAGATAAAGCATTTTGGATTTTTCCTTTTACAGCTTTAAGTGTCGTGGTTTCGTTATTGTATCATAACTATATCGGTGTGATGTGCAATTTAGGTATTTTGGTTATCTTTTCAATGGTGATTTTTTATCAATGCTATGGTGATGCCCAACTATTTAGGCGTATTTTAAAACTGATTGTCTTGATGAGTATTTTATGTGCTATCTACGGCATGATGGAATATAACGGCATTTTAAGGAAACTAGGTGTCGAGGAATTTGAGGTTATCGTCTTTGATAATCCTAAATCACGTTTGAATTCGGTTTTCTTTAATGCTAACTATTATGCGATGATGCTGGAATTTTTCTGCATTATTATTGTATATTTAATTCTTTATGAAAAAAAAGCAAGTCGCTTGTTATACTATGTATGCGTTTTAGCAATGAATTTATTTATATTGTATTTGACAGGGTGTAGAACCGCTTGGCCGGCTTTGGCAACCGGTGTGTTCGTATTAGTTTTATTTTACGAAGACCGACGGTTACTTTATGTTTTGTTAATTCTAGGGGCTATCCTAATGCTGATGTTTTTGATTGAACCATCACTATTTCCACGTTCAGACAACATTCTGAAATATTTTTTAAACAGAACAAAAATTTGGAAAGTTGCCATTGACAACATCAAACATCATTTGCTTTTCGGACAAGGACCGCTCACTTATATGTTGGTTTATCCAAACTATCCTCAAGCTATTGTGACCCAACATGCCCATAATATCTTTTTAGATCCTATTTTATGTTATGGTGTCGTAGGAATCGGATTGATTTTTCCTTATTTTAAAGCTAGGTATAATGAGTGGAAATTATGCTCCAATCAACATGATATGAAAGTGTTGGTCAAAGCTTTTCTGATTGCGACTTTGATTCATGGTGTTTTGGATTATACTATTTATTTTGTACCGACAGGATTTATGTTTTTGATGATTTTAAGCAGTACATTTACCATTAAACAAGCAAAAGGGCAGTGATTTTCACTGCCCTTTAAAACGTGAGAAAAATGATTTTTTGGGTTCTTTTAAAGCGAATACTTTAGAACTGACATCTTCATGTGTTTTGGCATGATAGAAATGACAAGATAAGGTTTGTCCGATTTCGATAATAGCATAGGTCGGTACAAATACCTTGCCACCTCTTGGAAAAGCCACACTTCCGGGATTGAGGTAGTGAATACCATCTTTTTCATAGAATTCAGGGTGGTGTGTATGCCCAAATAAAACTAATTGGGCTTTTTTTTCTAAAGCTGTTTCCTCTAAAAGTTGTTTAGTATCTTCAATTTGATATAAATGCCCATGACAAATGAAAACACAAAGATTTTCAATTTGACATAAAATTTCATCATCATAAAGATTGAAATCATTATTGCCACTTACAATCATAAGATTTTGGATATGTAAGTTGTTTTTATCATCTTGTAAATCACCACAGTGAATGCAAGTATCAATATCTTTATGATTGTTAAAAATTTGGTTTAAAGTTGCATTATGTTTATGTGAATCACTGACTACAAGTATTTTTGTCATCAAACCACCTCACTTTATTCAATTATAACATAAATTCATGCCTAGTTCATTTCAAAAAGTTAAAATAAATGATATAATAGATGATAAGATGGGGTGGTAAGTGTGAGTGCATTTATAGAGATGAAAAATGTCGTTAAATCATATCAAATGGGAGAAGTTACCATCAATGCCTCAGATGGTGTTGATTTTGAAATTGAACGTTGTGAATTTGTTGTTATTGTCGGACCTTCCGGTGCCGGTAAGACAACGATTTTGAATATTCTAGGTGGTATGGACGTTCCGACAAGTGGGCAAGTGATTGTCGATGGACGCCATATTAACGGTTTTGATGATAAGCAGTTGACCGAATATCGTCGGGACGATATTGGCTTTGTTTTCCAATTCTATAATCTCATTCAAAACTTAACAGCTTTGGAGAATGTGGAATTGGCTAGTCAGATTTGTAAAAATCCCTTGAATCCGCAGACTGTTTTGACAAGTGTCCAATTACAGAACCGCATGGATAATTTTCCGGCACAATTGTCAGGAGGAGAGCAACAACGTGTTGCGATTGCAAGAGCAATTGCCAAAAACCCGAAATTGTTGCTGTGTGACGAGCCGACGGGGGCTTTGGATTATTTGACAGGTAAAGCAATTTTAAAATTACTAAGACAAATGTGCGAGGAATACCAAATGACTGTCGTTGTGATTACTCATAATTCAGCTTTAGCACCGATGGCAGATCGTGTCATTCATTTAAAAAACGGAAAAGTAGATGCTATGTTGGTAAATGAAAATCCTACACCAATAGAGGAGATTGAATGGTAGTATGGAAAGTCTAAAGACATATTTAAAATTACAGCGTCGTATGATTTTTAAAACTCGCTCACGTTTCTTGTCTGTTCTTTTAATTACATTTATCGGTACGGCCTTTTTCTCAGGCTTGAAAATTACCCCTAAAGTGATGAATGTTACGGCAGATGCTTATTTAGATAATCAACATTATGCGGATTTAACGTTAATTCCAACGTATGGGGTAACGCAAGAAGATATTGAAGCTATTCAAAAAATTGATGGTATCAAACAGGTAGAAGGCACTTATTTCTGTGATGCTTTACTTTCTTTTAAAGATTTTCAAGATGGGGTTGTTCTCTATTCTTATTCGGATATGTTTAATACCCCTTATATTGTTGAAGGGAGAGCCATCGAAAAAGAAGATGAATGTATCATAGATGAACAGTATCGTCTTAGTAAGAATTTAGCTATTGGAGATACCATTCATTTAGAAAATGATAATTCCAAGGGCGATTATAAGATTGTCGGCTTTGCGAAAGATCCTAGATTTCTTATTTATTATAAAAGAGGAACTAATCAGTATGGCAATGGTTCAACAAAATCTTTTTTATTGCTTGATGACAAAGCTATATCTCAATATTCACTTAACAGCGATTTGAAAGAATTGTTAGGAACTGACGAGTTTTATAACGAGTTATATATTGAGGTTGAGGGTGCAAGAGATTTAGAAATCTATAGCGATGCATACGACCAACTTTTAAATGGTGTTGAAGCTGATGTGAAAGATATAATCGGTCAACGGTTACAACTGCGTTACGATAAGCTGATTGCAGATAAAAAGGATTTATTGGAAGAACCTTTAAAGGAATATGAAAAAGGTTTGAAAGCATATGAGAAAGGCAAAGCTCAATTTGAAAAAGAAATTAAGGAAGCTGAAATTGCTTTAGTTGAAGGCAAAATGCAAGTGCTTAATGGCAAGCAAGAACTTTTAAATGCTCAAACACAATACAGTGATGGTAATATCAATATTTCGCAAGATATAAGCGGGATTCAAACGGAACTGACTGATTTGAAAGAGCAGCTAGAAGAGTTAAAAGACAAACTAGATGAATCGCAAACGCCTCCGGATATACCTGAAATTCCAAGTGGCGATGGAAATCAAGAAATTCAAGACTTAATTACCGAAGTTTCGGAATCTATTGATGCCATGAATACTGCGTTAGGTGATTTGGGGACTTTAGCTGATGGACTTTTACAATTAGAAGCCGGAAAGCTTGCTTTAGATAAGGCTGAATTGGAAATTGAATTAGGCACTCAAAAGCTTATTCTTCAAAAACAGCAGACCGAAGAAGCATTAGCGAAGGCAAAAAAAGAATTAGATGAAGCCAAAGCTGAATTAGATGAGGCACAGGCTCAAATTGATGAAATACCTTATCCGGAGTATTATTTATTAGATCAAAATATGAACGAAGGGGTTGTTTCTTATCAAAGCGACTCAGAACGGATTGGCATTATTGCTCAAGTATTCCCATTGATGTTTTTCTTGGTGGCGGCTTTAGTCAGCTTAACGACTATGACGAGAATGGTCGAAGAACAAAGAGGTCAAAGTGGAACGCTAAGAGCATTAGGGTATAGTCGAGGTCTTGTCATGATGCAATATATCTCATATGCTTTAATGGCAACTTTAGTCGGTTCTGTTTTTGGTATTTTCTTTGGTTCTTACATCTTTCCAAGAATTATTTACGGTTTATATAGTTTGATGATGTACGATTTACCGGTTTCAATGATTTATTGTTTGGACGTATGGATATTTGTTCAGTCTATTTTGATTGCGGTTGTGGTAACGTTAGTGGCAACCATTGCCGCTTGTGCTAAAGAACTGATGTCCGTACCGGCTATTTTAATGCGACCAAAGGCGATTAAGCAAGGAAAACGTATTTTATTAGAACGCTTGCCTATGATCTGGACACACTTAAAATTTAATCAAAAAGTAACTTTACGTAATATGTTTAGATATAAAAAGCGCTTCTTGATGAGTGTTATCGGTATTTCAGGCTGTACGGCCTTAATGCTGACAGGGTTTGGCATTAAATATTCGGTAACGGATATGACCGCTAGACAGTTTGGCGATTTGTGGTTATATGATGGCTATGTAATGTATAGTCAAGATTATGAAACTAATCAGGCAGAAAATTTAAAGGAAACTTTAAAAAAGAATGAAGCAATTACAAGTACTTTAATGGCACGCACAGAGTCGGGAATGGCGGGCGGAAATAGCGATAAGCAGATTGAAACTAATTTGTTATGTCCATCTTCACTAAATCGCATCGACAGTTATTTTAAACTTCAAGATGCCAAAACAAAAGAACCGCTTGAAATTGAGGAAGATAAAATTATCATTACAGAAAAGCTTTCCGAGCTTTTAGATTTAGAAGTCGGTGATACCCTAAGTTTCACGTTAAAAAATCAAACTTATGAAATGGTAGTAGGGGCGATTACAGAAAATTATTTAGAACATTATATTTACCTTTCGCAAGATTATTACACCAAGGTATTTGAACAACCTTATCAAATCAATGCCACTTACTTCAATTTGGGAGAAGTTGATGAGGATATTGAAAACACATTAGGAAAATCACTGATGGCAGAAGACCATATCTATGCTGTGGCGTTTACTGATACGATTGGCGGAACATTTGTATCGCAAATGAATAGTATTAGTATTGTTGTATGGGTTTTAATTATATCAGCCGGGTTATTAGCCTTTGTCGTATTATATAATTTAACTAATATCAATGTGAATGAACGTTTGACAGAAATAGCTACTATTAAAGTATTGGGCTTTAGAAATCATGAAGTTTATGATTATGTCTTTAGGGAAAATATTTTATTAAGTGTTTTAGGTACTATTTTAGGCTTGTTTCTAGGTATCTTCTTACACCACTATATCATGAGAACAGTAGAGGTCGATTATGTCATGTTTGTGCGAAGTATTCGTCCAATCAGTTACTTATATGCTGCTGTATTGACGATGTTGTTTACAACTTTAATCAATCACTTCATGCGAAAAGTCTTAAGAAAAGTAGATATGGTATCTTCATTGAAAAGCGTTGAATAGAGGAGCAATCCTCTATTTTTTGCATACACTAGAATGAAGGAAACCATAAAAAACACAGTTTTCTATTTCGATAAATAAAAATTACTAAAAACACAAAATATATATTTGTGAATTCAACAACGCAAATATTTACAAATCCGAAAAGCGAGTAGGAAAGAAGTAAAAGAACCACTAAAAAACACGAAAAAAGAGTTTTTGCAAAAAAATGATAGAAAAATGCAAAGAAAAAATTAATTTTTTTATGGAAAAATGCTATGAATACCTAGACTTTTCCGTAAAAATTGTTTATAATGTTTATGGGTGTATGGAATGAAAGGAGGCTATTGAATGAGTGATGATGCAAAAGTACAGATCAAATCCACAGTGCTAGAAAGTCTAGGAAGCCGTAAAGCAATGTTTATGCCGATGGTCTGTGTTTCCTCATTCATGTTAGTTGGTTATGCTGCTTTAGATACTGAGGCACCAGAAATCATTACTGACACGTTAGAG
>CAJUOR010000068.1 GCA_910588165.1 uncultured Thomasclavelia sp. | reverse complement strand
AAAAATTAGCATATTTTATGACGAAACCAAGAGATGTGAAAGAGGTTACGTTTCAAATTCTGAAAATTTGCGAAGGCAAATCAAAACGATTTCACCATACTTTTGGACACTATTCCAAATTTCAGTGTCTATGTAAGCCTTTTATCTACACAAAATGCGGAAAAAAACTTTATAAATACTTATTAAAGCAGGTAAAGTAGTTTTCAAAAAATGTAAACACAAAATAAAATAATTTGCTATAATGTAATCGTCCCAAATTTCTATAATATATTTCATTCGTATTCCCGTTTCGAATGAGAAAAAAGTTGCGTTCCCGTCGCAACTTTTTTTGTGTTTAAACAATGCTGAAAAGCTTGGTATTCAACTATAGAATCGCAAGCTTTTTTTTATGTAAGTTATCCATTTTACAGTTAAGCACACCCACTTTATTCGATTGGTGAAAGTTGGTCCTTTATTTGACAGCTCATCTTTTCTTGGGTAATAGGGTGAAGCCACTCTAATTTAACTGCCTTTAATTGCATACCATGATGGTTAGTTACTCTCCCATAAATGCTATCGTTAGTAATCGGATAGCCTAAATGAGCTAAGTGGACACGAATTTGATGTGTGCGACCGGTATATAAGGTGCATGATAAAAGGGTTTGACGGTCGAATGTTTTCAGTTTTTTAAAAGTTGTTTTAGCATATTTTCCGTTAGGATAGACCCCATAACAGTTATTTTTATGTCTGTTTTTACCTATAGGAGCTTCTAAGGTATAAGTGGACCAAGGAACAATGCCGTCGACAAGCGCCTGATATTGTCGAGAAATTTCTTTTTTGGCTAACAGATAATCGTAATAAGGCTGAAAAAAACTGGATTTACAAAACATCACTAAACCTGAGGTATCTTTATCAAGGCGATGAAGATAGCGAACAGGTGTTCGGATATTATGTTGAATATAATAATTGGCAACGACATTGGCTAGTGTTCCTAAATCATTTTTATTTTCGCCATGAATAATGTAACCGCTAGGTTTATTGACGACTAGACAAAAAAGGTCTTCATAAATAACCTCTAAGTTGAAACAAGCATCAGGCTTGTAATCAACCATTTCTTTTTTAAAGGCCTTAATGCGAAGGTTCATACCCTGCACTAAAGGGGTGTGCAGTTGGCAAGGTTGATGGTTAAGCATGATGGCTTCATTAGCGATTAAAGTTAAACGTTGTTTAGCACTAATACGATAAAAATCTAAAAGAGCGGCAACATCGCTAAAAGGAAAATCATCATCAATAGGAAGATTGAGCCATTCTCCTTGAATTTTATAACGCATGATTGACCTCATAAATCGTGAATTTGACATCAATCGTAATATCCATTTCTTGAAGCGTCGTTAAAACACCACGTTTTTCTTTTTTGATATGGTAGAAATGGGGTGTCATTTTAAGTAGATTTAGGCAATCCTCGGCAGTCTGGATATGAATCGTTTCTTTAATGTCAAAGCTTTCGACAACTTCAAAAGGCAAACGAATAAATGTATCCTTTTTTATGAACACTTCATCATAAATTAAGTGCTTAATCTCAATTAAGTGATTTGGGTTATTGGCTGTTACATGAATGATTTTACCACCCGGTTTGATGATACGAGCTAATTCATCTTTGTTGACAACGGTAAATAAAGCCGCCACAATATCCAAACAGTGATCTTGAACGGGAATGTTTTTAGAATTTCCCACAAGCCAATAGATGTCCTTCGTATATTTAGTTGCCATATTGATGGCTTCTTTAGAAATATCTAAGCCATAATAGGTATGAGAGCCTCGAGCTAAAGCTTTTAAACGCTGTGTATAATAGCCTTCACCGCAACCTAAATCTAAAATATGACTATGGTTAGGTGCATATTTATCCACGCATTGATTTAAGGCATCTGATATGAGATGGTAATAGCCTTGGTTTAAAAAAGCCTTTCTAGCAATTAAACTTTCTTTGCTGTCGCCCGGGTTATTGGTGGCTTTATCAGGATTTAGTAGAAGATTGATGTATTTTGATTTTGCGATATCATAGGTATGTTTATTATCGCAGTAGTAAGAATTCCCTTTTAAAGTTAAGGGTAAATGACATTTCGGACAAGCTAAGTAGTGCATTTTATCGCCCCTTTCGTGTGCATTATAGCATATATATTTTAATTTGGGTATGAAAAAAGTCAACCACAAGTGTGATTGACTGATTTTAGTCTTCTTCTTTTGGTAGAATTAAATTTAAGAAAATACCTACAATAGCTGCTAAAGCTGTACCGGATAAAGTTGCACTTCCGCCAATTGGGAAAATAGCTCCGCCTAAACCGATTACTAACATCGCACTGGCGATAATGAGGTTGCGTTGTTTTGAGAAATCAACCTTACTGTCTACAAGAATTCTAAGACCATTGCTTGCGATAACACCGTATAATAAGATACTCATACCACCTAAAACACAGTTTGGAATAGAAGCAATTAAAGCTGCTACTTTCCCACAGCAAGATAAGGCAATCGCAATTCCCGCAGCTCCGCAAGTAACATAGATTGAACCGATTTTAGTTAAACCGATAACTCCGGTATTTTCACCGTAAGTTGTATTGGCAGGACCGCCCATAAAAGCTGATACAGCAGTCGCCACACCATCACCGATTAAAGTTCTGTCAAGTCCGGGATCCGCTAAGAAGTTGCGTCCACAGATTTTACCTAAAACGGTATGGTCACCGATATGTTCGGAAATCGTAACTAAGGCAACTGGTAAAATAGCCCATGTTTCAGGTCCGAAATAAATGTTGTATGTACCGAAATTACCTAATTTGAATGGGAACATGAATTCAGGTAAAGATAGCCATTTAGCATTGGCAACATTTGAGAAATCAACTAAATTAAAGCAGATAGATAAAAGGTAGCCGGCAATTATCGCAACTAAGAACGGTACGATTTTTAAGAAGCCTTTAGCCTTTGTGGAAATAAAAGCTGCGACCATGAAAGTTACAAAAGCGACAATCATCGGTTCAATAGGTGCATCGGCCGTAAAACCGGCATTAGCCACGGCGTTGCTTGCTAAGCCTAAACCGATAACCGCAATCATTGGACCAATGACGATTGGTGGCAATAATTTATCAACCCAAGCTTTACCTATTTTTTTAATAACTAAAGCAACAATGACATAAATGACACCCACTAGCATCAAGCCGGTTTGAGCAGCAGAAATATCTCCTCCCATAGCACTGACAGCAAGTTGGACAGCCGTAATATAGGCAAAAGATGAACCTAAGTAAACAGGCACTTTGCCTTTTGTACAAAATGTATAAATCAATGTGCCGACGCCTGAAGCAAACAATGCTACCGAAATCGGAAAACCGGTTAAAATCGGTACTAAAATTGTTGCGCCAAACATCGCAAAGACGTGTTGGAAAGATAGGAAAAACCATCTTATCGGATTAGGTTTTTCGTTGACGTCTACCAACAGTGTTTTTTCATTATCCATGAAATTTCCCTCCCCTGTTGAATATAATGCCATAAATTAGCTGAAATAGAAATACTTTTTTCGACTTTTTTTCTGAAAGTGTTTTCTTATTAAACAGAAGTCTACTGACAGTTATGCGGAAAAATGATATACTTATTAAGGGTGATAACATGATAGATTTATATATGGTAAGACATGGTAGAACATTATTTAATGAAAAGGATAGAGTGCAAGGCTTTTGTGATTCGCCTTTAACTCAACTTGGCTTAAAACAAGCACAAAATGTGGGTAAACATTTGAATATAGCTTTCACAATAGCTTTAAGCTCGCCTAGTGAAAGAGCGGTTAATACTTGTGAAGTTATTATTCAAGATAGATTACCTATTCGCACAGATAAGCGGATAAAGGAAATGAATTTCGGTAATCTTGAAGGTGAAATGAACGCAGATTTATGGAAAAATGGCGTGACTGATTTTAATGAGCTTGTGAGAATCGGTTGGGTTGAAGAAGGCGGAGAAAATGAAGAAATGATTATGGCTAGAATAGCTTCCTTCTTTCAGGATTTAGAGAATGAATATGAAGGGGAAACGATTCTTTTGACAAGTCATGGGATGTGGATAGATTTTGCCTTAAAATATATGCAAAAAGAAAATTATTATTTTCATGCTTTAGAAAATGGCAGTGTATCGCACGTTCGTTATGTAAATGGCAAGTGGGAAATGATAGATATCGGAAATGCAACATATAAGGAGGATTAGTTATGCGCATTGGGCAGTCAACAGATATTCATCAATTAGTAGAAGGTAGAGATTTGATTTTAGGTGGGGTGAAGATAGAACATTCTAAAGGCTTGCTTGGACATAGCGATGCTGATGTTTTAATCCATGCGATTATGGAAGCTTTAATAGGAGCAATGGGCTTAGGTGATTTAGGTAAGCATTTTCCTGATACAGATCCTAAGTACAAAGGGATTTCTTCACTACTATTATTAGAAGAAACTTATCATTTGATGGAAGAAAACGGTTATGTGGTAAGTAACATTGATGCTACGATTTTGGCAGAAAGACCGAAAATGGCACCTCATATTATAAAGATGAGAGAAAACATTGCCAGAGCATTACATACAGATGTTACTAATATCAATATTAAAGCGACCCGAGGTGAAAAATTAGGTTTTGTAGGTAGAGAAGAAGGCATGATGGCTCAAGCTGTTTGCTTAATCGAAACAAAAAGAGCTTCCGTAGAATTTTTGTAAAAGAAAAAATATGGTCATTTCCAAGGAAAACTGAAAGCGCTCAAATTTTTTAATGGAAAGTATGGAAAATAAAAAAAAATGTGCTATAATATGTATAGTTAATTCAACAAGGAGGAAAATAAAATGGCAGAAAAATTATCTTTTGTCGTATCTGATCCAGTAGGTTTACATGCTAGACCAGCTACAATCTTGGTTAACCAAGCAAGCAAATTTGCCAGCAATATTAAATTGGTTTACAACGGTAAAGAAGTTAACTTAAAGTCTATCATGGGTGTTATGTCTTTAGGTGTTCCTACTAAAGCTACTGTTGAAATCGTTGCTGAAGGTGATGATGAAAAAGAAGTAATCGCTTCTATCGCTAAAGTCATCAAAGAACAAAAAGTTGCTGAATAAGAACTTTTATAAAAAGAGCGGGAGCTCTTTTTTAATTTGTCTATTTATTTTATAAGGAGTGATGATAATGAAAAAGACAAACGCTTTGCGTTTATTAGATGCTAATAACATTCAATATGAAACGGTCACCTATCCGGTTGATGAAAATGATTTATCGGGCAAGCACGTTTTATCGGCTGTTCCTTTGCCTAGCGGTGCTGTTTTTAAAACACTTGTTTTAAAAGGTGAACGTCAAGGCTTGCTTGTTGTTTGTATTCCGGTATTAGAGGAAATTGATTTAAAGAAATTAGCTTTGGCTATTAAAGATAAGAAAGTTGAGATGCTTCCTTTAAAACAATTACTTTCTACAACAGGCTATATGCGAGGCGGTTGTAGTCCTTTAGGTATGAAAAAAAGTCTACCAACTTATTTTGACAGCTCGTGCTTAGCTTATGAAAAATTAAGTGTATCCGCCGGTGTTAGAGGAATGCAGATGCTAGTGAATAGGGAAGATTTATTGCAAATTACAAAGGCGAGTTGTATCGCCGTGACAAAAATCGATAAATAATGTAAGCGTTGATAAAAATATATGATTTCTGCTTTTTTATTTAGTTTAAATCTGTTATAATTTGAAATGAGGTGATATATATGAGTTATATGGACAAATATAACCAATGGAAAAATAATCCAAATTTAGATTCAGCTTTGAAAAGCGAGATTATAGCAATGACTGATAAGGAAATTGAAGATGCTTTTTATACAAACTTGGAGTTTGGTACAGCAGGTATGCGTGGTATTTTAGGTGCAGGTACAAACCGTATGAACATCTATACGGTAAGAAAAGCCAATGTCGGTTTTGCGAAATATTTATTGACAAAACCAAATGCAAAGGAAAAAGGCGTTGCCATCGGTTACGATAATCGTCATATGTCTTACCGTTTTGCGATGGAAAGTGCTAAGGTTTTAGCGACTTATGGTATTAAATCATTTGTATTCGAGAGTTTAAGACCAACCCCTGAATTGTCATTTGCAGTCCGTTATTTAAAATGTGCCGGTGGTATTATGATTACAGCTAGCCACAATCCGAAAGAATATAATGGCTATAAAGTATATGATGATACAGGCTGTCAGTTAATTCCTGAGTGGGCTGATGAAGTTGTAGCTTATGTAAATGAAGTTGAAGATGAATTAAACGTTGAAGTATGTTCAGATGAAGTAGCTTACCCATATATTAGTTATATCGGTGAAGAAGTTGATGAAGCTTACTATGAAGCGGTTATGGGAATCGAAGTTAATCCGGGTATGGATAAAAGTAATTACCGTATTGTGTTCTCACCGGAACATGGAACATCTAATATTCCTGTAAGAACAGTTTTAAAACGTTTAGGTTATGATATTGTACCGGTATTAAGCCAATGTGCACCGGATCCAGATTACACAAATACAGCTTCACCTAATCCGGAAGTCGAAGCAGCTTATGAAAAAGCTATTATGAAAGCTAAAGAAGTTGATGCCGATGTTGTTGTTGTATGTGACCCTGACGGGGATCGTTTAGGTGTTGTCGCAAAGCATGAAGGCGAATACGTTTTAATGAGTGGTAACCAATCTGCCGCTGTTTACTTAGAATATATCTTAAGTCAAATGAAAGAAAAGGGTACATTGCCTTCTAATGCTGTAATGTACAATACAATTGTTACATCTGATTTAGGTGAATTAGTCGCTCGAAGCTATGGTGTCGATGTTGAAAAAACCTTAACAGGTTTCAAATTTATCGGAGATAAGATCCGTAAATATGAAAAAACCAACGAAAAACAATTCGTCTTTGGTTATGAGGAAAGCTACGGTTGTGTAATTAAAGATTTCGTACGTGATAAAGATGCTGTCCAAGCTGTCTTAACGGCTGCGGAAGTCGGAAATTATTATAAAAAACAAGGCAAAGATTTAATTGATGTCTTGAATGAATTATATGCAAAACATGGGACATTTAAAGAAACACAAATCGCTTTATCTAAAGCAGGTGCTACCGGTGCTGAAAGAATTAAGGAAATCATGTCTAATTTAAGAGAAGATGCCCCTAAAGAAATCGGTGGTTATAAGGTAACAGCTTATGAGGATTTCCAAACAAGTGTCCGTCATGATGGCGATGCTGAAAGTGTTATTGATTTACCAAAATCTAATGTTTTAAAATACTATTTGGAAGATGGCTCTTGGATTGCCGCTCGTCCTAGTGGAACTGAACCGAAATGTAAATTCTATTTCTCTATTAAGGGATTAGACGCTAGTGATGCTCAAGCTAAAACCGAGGTGTTCCAAAAAGATATGATGCAGATTATCGGGGAATAATAATGAAAACGCTGATTGAATCAGCGTTTTTTGTTAGGGTTTAATGGCAGCTCTTTAAAAATCCAGTGTAATAAACAGCGGTGTAAGTGTTAAATTCTCATTTATTACATCACTTGATAATCATAAATAAAGAAATTCATTTTTGCTTGTTGCCCTTGAATATTAAATAGGTGCTTTTTTTCTAAACGTCTTGTCATTCCTTGATGCTCATAAAAACCATAATTACAACTTGTGTCTGTGAATAAATAAAATTCTTTTAGTTTTTCTTGTTTCATATATTCCAGTGCTGAATGGAAAAGCATTTTCCCTATACCTTTTCCTCGGCATGAAGAACTTACCGCAAATAAGGCAAGCTCTGCCGGATATTTCTTGTTATTTTCGGTTAACAATTGCTTATCTATTCCGCTGACACTACTAAAAATTTTTGAAACTTTTCGCCCTTCTTTAGAACTGTATAACGATAGGATTGATTTGATCTGTAATAGTCTATTTGAAAACGGGCATTTATGTTTTTCAACATTCTTTGCTAATATAATGCCTACAACCTTTCCGTCTAGCACGGCTACTTTTGAAAAAGTATAATTGGTTAAGCAACTGCTTAAAAATACTTTTGCTAATTTGCTTGCTGTTTTTTGATTGCTGAAATCATCATAGTG
>CAJUOR010000067.1 GCA_910588165.1 uncultured Thomasclavelia sp. | reverse complement strand
GGAAAAAGTCAAGATTGAAGCTGTTACTCAAGCTAAACAAGTTTCCAAAGAGCTTAAAAGGACTGCAAATGTTGGGAAGAATCTGTCTAAAATAGGTGGAATTTTAACTAAGGGTGTTACTTTACCAATTGTAGGTGTAGGCACAGCCATTACTAAAATGTTAATGGATTTTGATAGTAGCTTTGCGAAGGTGTCTACTTTGTTAGATGAAAATATTGTAGACTTCAATAAATATCAAGAGGAGTTGTTAAATGCTTCAAATGATTCTAAAGTAGCTATCGAGGACTTTTCAGAGGCTGTTTATCAATCCATATCTGCGGGTGTAGACCAAACAAAAGCGATCAACTTTACAACTGATGCCATGAAATTAGCTAAAGGTGGTTTTACCGATGGTGCAAAGGCAGTAGATATTTTGACTACTGCTATCAATGGTTATAGTCTGTCATCTGAAGATGCGGCTAGAATATCTGATCTATTGATTACAACACAAAATTTAGGTAAGACAACGGTTGATGAATTAGCATCGTCAATGGGTGCTGTTATCCCGGTAGCAAGCTCTGTTAATTTTAGTGTTGAAGAATTATCAGCCTCTTATGCTCAGTTAACCAAAAATGGTATTGCGACGGCAGAATCAGGAACTTATTTAAGATCAATGCTCTCAGAACTTGGTAAATCAGGTTCTATTGCAGATAAAACATTAAGAGAATTGACAGGGAAAGGCTTTGCTGATTTAAAAGCCGAGGGGAAGGCTACTAGCGAAATCATTAGTATGTTGAATGATGAAGCTATAAAAAATGACAAATCTCTTAAAGATATGTTTGGTTCTGTTGAAGCCGGAACTGCTGCAATGGTTCTTTTTAAAGGTGAAGGACAAGAATACAATGAAATGTTGGAAGCTATGGGTGATTCTGCAGGAGCCACGCAAGAAGCTTTTGACAAAATGGATAGTACTAAAGCTGAACAATTAAAAGGTGCTTTGAATGAATTGAAGAATGCTGGTATTGAACTTGGTACAAATTTATTACCAATCATTACAGATTTTGCTGAAGGCTTATCTAAATTAGTTGAAGGTTACAATAATCTTTCCCCTGAGCAACAGGAAATGATTTTAAAACTTGGATTGATTGTAGCGGCTACGGGTCCCGTACTCAAAGTTACCGGTAGTCTGATAACAGGTTACACAAAATTAAAACCATTGCTATCAGGTGTAACAACACTTTTTAGCAAGGGAACACCATTGTTAGGTAAGTTTGGCAAGAGCCTAGGAGAAACTGCAGGAAGTGCTCTTGGTGCTTCAAAGAATATGGGAGGATTAACAACCATTGTAGGCAATTTAGGGTTAAAGTTAATGGAAGGACCGGGACTTTTAGGAAAACTAGGTACTGCATTAGCGGGCGCCGCTACATCAAGTGGCGGATTACTCGCTTCGTTAGGTGGTGTAGTTTCCGCAGCAGCCCCATTTGCTTTGGCGGCAGGTGGAGTGGCACTAGCAGTCAAAGGAGTAGCTGATGTTTTATCTACAGATGTAGTTCCAGAAGTAGATTTATTTGCTGATCATTATATCCAAACAACCCAAACTATTTCCGCCGGTGGGCAGATGGTTACTCAGCAAGTAACTACTGATGTTGTTAAAATTTCTGAGGCTACGAAAACAGCGGTGGAAGCTTACATGGATATGGATGATGCAATTACCCAAGATATGTATAACATGCAGATTAATCATACGGTGATTACTGACCAAATTGCTAACTCTACAATCGCTTCTTTTCAAAATATGGCTAATACGATTATTACATCGCAAAATGAATCATATAATCAGCAACTTTCCGATTATCGGAATTTCTTTGATGCTTCAAGTGCATTAACTGAAGAAAGAGAAGCGGAAATATTAGCTAATATTACTTCTAAGCATAACGAAAAACAGGAAACAATTGAGTTGTGTATGGAAGAAATTTCGGCCATATATCAAAAGGCCGCAGACGAAAACCGTGAATTAACTAAGCAAGAACAGCAAGACCTCAAGCAACTACAAGATGAAATGAGAGATAATGCAATCACCACGCTTAGTGCTACTGAGGAAGAAGCTGCAGTTATCCGAGAACGTATGAAAGATTATCAAGGAAGATTAAGTGCCGAGATGGCAAGTGAAATGATTACAAAGGCAAATGAGGCACGTGATGGAGAGATTGAAGCAGCTGAAAGCAAATATGATGAACTCCTTAGACAAGCCATTAGAATGAAAGAGGCTGGGGATATTACTGAAGAAGAGTATGAATTGATGAAAAAAGAAGCGGAAGATAACAAAAAAGAACAGATTAAGAGTGCAAAACAAGCATGTCAAGGTATAAAGGTTGAAATCAAAAGAGCTACTCCCGGTATTGAAGATGAAGTAGATATCCAATCTGGTAAAATCAAAGATACTTGGGATAGAATGTGCGATTATGCAAATGATGGTTGGAACTATATCAGTGGTCTTTTTAATTCATCATCTACAAAGGCGAATAGCATTAAAGGTCTTGCTGATGGCTGGGGTGGATACAATGGTTCACACTATAATGGGCTATCTTATGTTCCATTTGACGGGTACAATGCACTTTTACATAAAGGTGAACGTATCTTGACTGAAAAGGAAAACAAAGCCTATACGGCAGGTTTAGGTGCTAAAAATGGAACTCCAGATATTACAATTTCAGGAAATACATTTAATGTGCGTGATGATTCAGATATTGAAAAAATTGCACAAAAACTATATGAGTTACAATTAAAAGAACAAAGGGGGTTAGGATTCGTATGATAATGACTTTCAATCAAAAAAAATATGAAGTGATAGATGTATCAGGAAGGGATCCCCTCCCTTCTTTTTCTTTAAATAAGGTTGCACTTCAGAAAAATGAAGTAACAAGTAGCGGTAAGTTTACCAATAGAACAATTACGGTCAGAATGTTGATTGAGGGGAATAACAGGAATGAGGTAAATGGTAAGCTTGATATATTAAATGCCGATATGTTTACTTCTATACAAAGAAAGCAACTTATTTTTGATGACATCGAGCGATATTGGATGGCAACTTGTCAAAAGATTACAACTATCAAAGAACATGAAGTGTTTGCAGAACTTAGTTTATCATTTGATTGTTTTCCATTAAGTTATGATGTAGAAATGACATCTGGTAATAATGAATTATTTAATAATGGTTCACATGAGGCTTTTCCGATTATTGAATTCTCTTTAACAAACGATATTCAACAATTTGTATGTGGCATTGATGGCGGTATATCTAAAGTATCTATTTTTGATGAAAATGGATTAAGTGGGCAATGGAAGATTGATACTGAGAAAAGAAAGATATATCGTGATGGGGTTCTTGCTAATGGTTGCTTTGATTTTGAAAATTCGATATGGTCGAGTTTTGTTTTAAGCCCAAAGTCAACCACTAAACTTATTACAAACCCTTCTGATATTTCTTTAAATACGAATTATAGGCAGGTGTGGTTGTGATGATATATGAATTTATTGTTTTAAATGAATTTGAAAAGTACAGCCATACTATCCTTTTGCAGGACTGTATCAGTGCATCACGAGATAGAATGATCAATAATTATCACACATTAGCGTTTTCTTTAGTAGAGGATGAGGATTTGCATAAAGGCTACCATATTCTTTTTAAAGACCACGAAGAAAACAAATGGTACGAGTATATTGTTGACAGCATCAGTCAAAGTGATGATAGATTAGAAGTAACGTGTGAAAGTTCTTTTTATTCAACACTTTCTAATTATGTTGATTTTGTTAATATAACAGGTAACACAGTTATCAATGGATTAACTAAAATATTTGATAACTGTATGCCCGTCAGTGATTGGAATGTTGGAAGAAGTGATATTTCAGGTAGTTTCTATATGCAAAGGAGCAAAAAGCAATTAAAGGAAGTTATTTATGCGTGGACTGAGGCTGTAGGCGGGGAGCTGTCTGAAAGAATAGAATTTTACAATCATAGAATTGTAAGATATGTAGATATTGTGAAAAGAGTTGGCTCTGATAGAGGAAAAGTAATTTACGATGATAGAGAAATAAAAAGTATCAATATAACTTTACCATCGGGATACACTTATACATCAGCATTTGGTTATGGGGCTTCTACCGGTATTGATGAGGAAGGAAATGCCATTTTAACTAACTTTGCAGATGTTGTTTGGTCTAAGGCGAAGGGAAATCCATGTGATAAACCATTAGGACAGACGTGGATCGAGCTAGATGAACAGTATAAAGATAAGTATGGTTTGCTTGTAGATGGACAAAGGCATCATCGTGTAACCATCGTAAATGAAGGTGCTGTAACAGACCCAAGTAATTTGTTACAAAGGACCTACGATTTTCTTATCAGTAATATTCAGTCAAAAACACAGTATGCGATTGTTTCGGCAGATTTGAAAAAGCTAGGTTATGAAGAAGAGGAAATCCGATTAGGCGACACAATTAAAGTTGTTATATCTAAGTTTGATAATTTGCGATTGATAGCTAGAGTCTATCGTTATAAAGACGATTTACTCAATCCGGCAAATAATTATTTTGAATTAAATAACTATAAACGCACAGTAACATCACAATTAAGTGAGATTCAAAACAGTGTTACTGATTTAGAGAATAAGGTAAATGGAGTAAGTAAAGATTTTCATGGGTCAATTTTAGATAAATGGAACCAGGAAATCAATGCCGGTAGTGCTTATTTTATGTATGGTGATCCTATAAATGGATTAACTGTATATAATGCTTCAACAATTGAAGAGGCAACGAAGGCAACAAGGATGAAAGGTGGCTCTTTGCAAATTGCTAATCATAAAGAAAATGGTGAGTTTGTATGGACAACCCTAATTACCGGCGACGGTATGATTGCAGACAATATTTATGCGGGAATATTGAAAGGGAATTTCTTTGATTTTGATTTGGATAATGGTATTATACGCATGGGTAAAAGGAATGAGAATGGTATCATTGATAATCCTTCGTTGTTGCTGAATGAAAATGGCGAACTAGTATTAAAGTCTGTGTCGGAGCTTGAATCAACAGTAAAACAGTTAGAATTTAGGCCAACAATTACACTATCAGCTAAATATGGTACGCAACAAGTGTATTCCCCATCATCTGACATCTACACACCTGATTATAGGGTCCAAAATCAAATAATTAAACCTGTAATTAAAATTAAAGGTAAAGAGGAAGCTATAGATCCATCAAAAATTCAATGGGAAAAGGTTGATGGTGAATTTGAAAATCATGAGCAAGTTATAGACGGGACTTTAGTGCTAACTGATAATTTCTCTCAAAAGGCAACGACCTATATTTGTACATATAGCTATGATACAGACAAATCAGTTTCAGCTGAATTGTCTTTTTCTTTAGTTTCCGATGGTACAAAGGGGACAGAAGGGAAAGATGCCGCAACGTGTTCTATTCTTGCTTCCGGCTCAACGTTTGCAAGTGTAGATGGAACAATGTACGAACCTGAACAAATCGCACTTACACCGCAATTTCAGGAATGCTTATATGCGAAATGGCAATATTCAAATGATGGATTAACCTGGACTGATGTAACCAGTGGACAAGATGGGTTAACAGTTAATACTGCTACTAAGGAATTAGTCATATCTAATCAGACCCCACTATTAACTGATAGTCAGAAGGCTTTGAATATCAAATTGCAATCCGATGTTGCAGGCATAGCTTCTACATTTACGATTATTAAGGTTTGGACACCTGATCAAGAAGTTTTCGATAATATCAAAGACGAAGTTGCAGATGTTCAACAAAACCTATTAGAAATAAATACTTTGATAACTTCAACAGCCGAAGAAATCGTTCTTGAGGCATTACAGTCCTATACTGAATCTAGTGATTATAATACATTCAAGGAAACAGTAGAATCACAGTTAAAATTGATGGCTGAACAAATGACCTTACAGTTTACACAACAACAAAGCATTTTAGAAGCGGTCAATGGCGGACTGCAAGAACAGATTACTAATATCACTAAGTATTTCACATTTGATATCGATGGGCTGACTATCGGACAGCCAGACTCACCTAACAAGGTTGTTGTTGATAATGATGAGATTTCAATCGTCGTTAATGGCAACAAGGTCCAGACTTTTAACTCCGCCGGTAAAGGTGTCATTCCACAGTTGGAGGTAACCCAAGAATTCAATTTCTTTGGATATACAATTACACAAGATGGTTCGGGAAATGTGAACCTTGATTATACGGGGTAGAGAAAGGGGGATTAACCAATGGCTTTTATACAATTAGGGGCACCATCAAACTTCGGAAGTGAAACATCGCCAATGATTGGACTGATATTTGCATATGAGAAGAAACGTTCAGGAGCCGATATGCAGTACAGATTCCGAATTACAGTTAAGGCAGTTTCAGGCAGCAGCTATTTTGGGTATAACATTGTTTGTACACCTACCATCGCCGGTTCAAAAAAGACGGCAATCACATTAAAAGCAAATTCGCCTAGTCAATGGACAAGCAATATTGTATATACATCTAGTTGGTACACTGTAAAAAATAAAACCACAGGAACAACTGCCATTTCATTTGCGATGTCATCTAATGCCAGTGGACGTAGTCAAACATTCAGCTACAATATGGCTATTGATCTTGCAGCTTCTAGTTTCAGCGTGGATAATGGTACACTTGGGTCTGCTCAAAACATTACGGTTACAAAGAATAACTCAGCCTTTACAAGTACGATTACATACAAATGTGGCAGTGCTTCAGGAACAATTGCGGATAAATCAACAGACACAATAATTCCTTGGACACCGCCAATAAATCTTGCTAATCAGAATACGACAGGTATAAGTTTATCGTGCGTCTTAACGTTTACTACTTATTCAGGCAGTAGTGTTGTCGGAACATCCAGCAAGACAATTATACTAGCTATTCCATCTAGTATTGTACCAACTGTTTCATTAAGTGTAACTGATGGTACAAACAATCTGACACAGTTTGGGGCTTATGTACAAGGGAAATCCACCATAAAAGTGTCTATTTTAGCAAGTGGCGCCGAGGGTTCATCTATTAGTAAATATTCAACAAGTGCGAATGGTGGGACATATACAAGTGCTGATTTTACGACAGATGTGATTACCGGCTCAGGTACTTTAACGATAAGTGTTACCGTTACCGACTCACGAGGTAGGAAGGCTAGTACTTCTAAGGAGATTACAGTATTGGCCTATGAAAGACCTAAGGTAAGTGCTTTATCAGTTATCCGATGCAATCAGTCAGGTATGGCTGATTCAAATGGTGTGTATCTGAAAGCAACATTCTCTGCCAAGATAACTCCTTTAAACAGCAAGAATACCAAAACTTATCAACTGCAGTATAAGAAAAAATCGGAAAGCAGTTATACAACGGTTACATTGTCTAGCTATACTGATGCTTACAGTGTAACGAATGGTACACATATTTTTGCAGCAGAAACCAATTCATCTTATGATGTTATCTTAAAGGCAAGTGATTATTTTACTTCAGCTTCCTTATTAGTGGTAGGTCCGGCAATATCTAAAATTTGGTCTATTTTCAAGAAGGGTCTAGGTTTTGCGATTGGAAAGATAGCAGAGTTAGCAAACACTTTTGAGGTAGGTTGGAAGTCTATTTTTTATAGTGATGTTGAAGTCAAAGGAAATATTATCGGACAGTTAAAGCGAGGGGGAAATTCTTCCTCTTGGGGTAATGGCAGAAATTCTGTTATTTTTAGACAGAATACCGTTAATGGCTATTCACCCTTTGCAAGTATCAAAACGACAAATGGCTCATGGGAAATAGGGGCGTATGACAGTGATTCATTTTTAGATCATTTAATATTTTCATATGTCAAGGACAGTGATTTTAATGCCGGTAGTAATGTAGCAAAAATAGTTTCAATTAAACCGGATGGTTCATTTAGTGGGAAAATTGATAAAGCTAATTATTTAATTGATAGAACTAACGGTACTGCTTCATATCTCAATTATGGAGCGTCAGCTATTACAACGTGTTCATATTTAGCTGCATGGAATGGATATGAGCTAAGAGCCATAACACCTACAACGGTTCGTACTGTTATTGGTGCTGCAGCTTCAAGCCACACTCATAATTATGCTGCCAATGGTCGAAGAGTGGTTTCTTTATGGAGCGGCAGTGTGGCTAAGGGTGGCACATTAACACTAAGTGAAACATCAAGTAATTTTAACTTTTTAATTATAATTGATGGTACTTCTAGTGGGGCTTATGCAACACCTATTATATGCCCATTAGGACATGGTTCAACAACACTAAGAGGAATGGGTGGGTACGAGAAGTCTTCCGGAATTGAGGAACACAATATTGCGGGCTCTGTCAACGGAACCTCTGTTACAATTGACCAGATTGGTTCTAGAACATACACTTCTTCAGGCTCTGGACAACCGCGAGGCATACACCAAGACCGACTGGGTGCTTTGGACAGCCA
>CAJUOR010000066.1 GCA_910588165.1 uncultured Thomasclavelia sp. | reverse complement strand
CACACATCGGTCATGAGCGACCACATGAGCGTGTTCCATGGAGCCACCGCGCCCCTTCAACACTGGTGTATTGATAAATCTATTATAGCTAGATGAGGTGCTAAAAATCAACAATATTATCGCTTCTCGGCAGTAGCCAATCACAATCCCCCTAAAAGATTAAATGTACCCCAAGATTTTATTAACAATCGTGGTTGGTTACTTCTGGGGAGCGATAGAAAAGAAAGGTGGTGATTATATGGAATTGATTGGGAATAGAGCAATCGTTATAGATAGTCATATTCAAGGAGAGTTTCATCATGATGCACTCATTGAATTCCTAGCTAAGATGTTCATTAAACACGAAGAATCTACAAAGGAAAAAGCCTCTGTTGGCGCAGAGACTCAAAACGAAATTTAAGGAAAATTTCATCTTAATTATAGATGAAATTGGCTAGAAAATCAATATAACTAAACATAAGCGACAAAAAATGAGTGCTAGTGTTTATATGAAAGGAAAAAAACATGACACCAAAGTTATTTATTTTATCAATGACATCAGGTATGTGCTTTATGGCAATTATCATTATAGGTGTATATGCACTTAAACTTGTTTTAGACGAGTTTAAGAAACCTATTGATTATAAAGCACAACAAGAACGTTTAGCTTATTTAGAGGATAAACGTCAGCGTTGGGAAGATTACTTTTTGGAAAGAAAGGTTAGGTAAAAAAACTAATGGAAGAACAACGAATTTTAGAAAAGCTTGAAAGATGCGAAGCTGATTTAAAGAAAACCAAGTCTAAGTATTGTAAAAGGGATTTGGAAAAGTACAAAAGAAGATTACAAAACGAATTGAAGAAAATCAGAAGAAAGAAGGCGTATGTAAAATGAAAATCAATTCTTTAGAACTAGAGAATGTTAAACGTATTAAGGCTGTTAAAATAGAGCCGTCAAAAAATGGACTAACAGTTATCGGTGGAAAAAACGGACAAGGCAAAACATCTGTACTAGATGCAATTGCGTGGGCACTTGGTGGAGATAGCTACAAGCCATCACAGCCACAAAGAAATGGATCAACCATTCCTCCTAATTTAAAAATCATCTTAGATGACGGCATAGTTGTTGAAAGGAAAGGTAAGAACTCATCTTTAAAGGTAACAGATTCTACAGGCAAGAAAGCAGGACAAACACTCTTAAATGAATTTGTGAATCAATTCGCTTTAGATTTACCTAAATTTATGCGTGCCTCTAATAAAGAGAAAGCACAGACATTATTGAATATTATCGGAGTAGGTAATCAATTAGCGGAAATAGAGCAGAAAGAAAAAGAACTTTATAACCATCGTCTAACAATTGGGCGTATCGCTGATCAAAAAAAGAAACATGCAGATGAGATGATTAGTTACCCGGATGTTCCTTCAGAACTGATATCTCCATCTGATTTAATTAAGCAGCAACAAGAGATTTTAGCTAAAAATGGTGAGAACCAAAGAAAACGTGAAAAAGTCGCTCAATATGAATACCAAGTTAGTACCTTGAATGAGGAAATTGCTCGCATTCAAAAAATGCTAGAAGCGAAACAAATGGAATTAAATACTGCGAATAGTAATCTAGCGATTGCACAAGTAGATGCTTTAGATCTTATTGATGAATCTACTGCGGAATTGGAAGAGAACCTAAAAAATATTGAAGCTATTAACGTGAAGGTCCGCTCTAATATGAGCAAAGAAAAGGCAGAAGATGAAGCTAAGGAATTTAGAAGTCAATATAATGATTTAACATCTGAAATCAATAACCTCCGCAAACAGAAAATGTCCTTACTAGACAACGCTGATTTGCCATTAGAGGGATTAAGTGTTGAAGATTCAGAGCTTGTGTACAGAGGTCAAAAATGGGATAACATGAGCAGTTCCGAACAGTTAAAAGTATCTACGGCAATTGTAAGAAAATTGAATCCAAAGTGTGAATTTGTGCTTTTGGATAAGCTAGAACAAATGGATATTGACACACTTGATGATTTTGGTCAGTGGTTAGAACGCCAAGGCTTGCAAGCTATTGCGACTCGTGTATCTACCGGTTCAGAATGTTCTATCATTATTGAAGATGGTATGGTAGTTCAGTCAGCTGAAGAAGCAGTTTTACAAAATACAGATACTCAAATATCACAAGAAAAATCATGGAAGGCAGGTACATTCTAATGAATTTTAAAATTACATCAGGTGTTCAGCACACCGCTCAAAAAGTTGTTGTTTATGGTCCTGAAGGAATTGGCAAAAGCACATTTGCTTCTCAATTTCCAAATCCATATTTTATTGACACGGAAGGTTCGACAAAAAAATTGAACGTTAAAAGATTACCTAAACCAACTTCATGGCAAATGCTTTTAGATGAAGTTAAGTTCGCTATTCAGACTAGGCCATGTGACACTTTGGTCATTGATACTGCAGACTGGGCGGAAAGACTATGTACTGAAGCAGTATGTCAAAAACATGGCAAATCCGGAGTAGAAGATTTTGGTTATGGAAATGGCTATACCTACATCGCAGAGGAATGGGGGAGATTTTTAAATCTTCTTCAGGATGTTATTGATATAGCGAATATTAACGTTGTATTGACAGCTCATGCTATTCTTCGCAAGTTTGAACAACCAAATGAAATGGGAGCTTATGATCGCTATGAATTGAAGCTAGGAAAGAAGACAACAGCCCAAACTGCTCCATTAACAAAGGAGTGGGCAGACATGGTATTATTTGCGAATTATAAGACCTTCAGTGTTGCTGTCGATGAAAAAGGTAAAAAGCATAAAGCACAAGGTGGTCAAAGAGTAATGTATACAGCACATCATCCGTGTTGGGACGCTAAAAATAGAGATGGACTTCCTGAAGAGTGTGAATTCAGCTATGAGGTTATTAGGCACATTATTGAAGGAAAGGCTATAGCTACTCAAGCATCAAATACTTTAATGGAGGTAGATCCATATCAACATGATGATTTTAATTTAGTGTCTAATGTTCAAGAAGTTTCTAAAGTAATTGAAATTGATGAACGTATTCCAAAGCAGTTAAGAGATTTGATGATAGCAAATAATGTTACTGAAGAGGATGTTCAATCTGCCGTCATGACCAAAGGCTATTTCCCATTGGATATGAAAGTCGCTGATTATCCGTCTGAATTTATTTATGACGTATTAGTAGCAGCATGGTCAGAGGTATATGCAACGATTTTAGATCAAAAGAAAATACCATTTTAAAACAAGGAGGAAATAAACAATGGATTATAACACACAAATAAATGGCGAAATTGGATGGGATGATACAATCACTCAGGACCCAGAGGAATTCCCAATCCTTCCGGAAGGCGACTATCAATTTATTGTAGAGAAATTTGAAAGATCAAGATTTAACGGATCAGAAAATATTCCAGCTTGTAATCAGGCGAAATTAACCATTAAAGTTTTTAATCAACAAGTAGAAACGCACATTGTACATACTTTGTTGCTTCACACTAAAACAGAGTGGGCATTATCTCAATTCTTTACAGCTATTGGTCAAAAGAAGAAAGGCGAACCATTAAGAATGGATTGGAATCGTGTTATCGGTGCATCTGGGAAATGTAAAGTAATTATCAAAAAGTACAATGGTAATGACTATAACAATATTAGCAAATTTTATCCTTTAGAAAATCAACAGATGAATTACTCACCATACAACCAGTACACACATGGTAAATTTTAATGGAACTAAGAAAATATCAGCAGGAAGCCAGAGAGTCAATTTTAAACGAATGGGATAGGGGCGTTTTAAAAACGCTCCTGGTTCTTCCTACAGGTACCGGAAAGACAATTGTCTTTTCAAAGGTCGCAGAAGATTGTGTACGGCGTGGCGACAGGGTACTTATTTTAGCTCATCGAGGTGAATTGCTAGAACAAGCAGCTGATAAATTAAATAAAGCTATAGGATTAGGCTGTGCTATGGAAAAAGCCGAACATTCTTGTTTAGGCAGTTGGTTTAGAATTGTTGTCGGATCTGTGCAGACGTTACAAAGACCAAAACGTTTAACACAGTTTTCTCGAGATTATTTTGATACGATTATTATAGATGAAGCTCATCACTGTATTAGTAATGGGTATCAGGCAGTTTTAAAATACTTCAATGAGGCAAAAGTGCTAGGGGTAACAGCAACACCGGATAGAGGCGATATGAAGAATCTAGGCAGTTTCTTTGAAAGTTTGGCTTATGAATATACATTGCCAAAGGCTATTAAAGAAGGTTATCTTTGTCCAATCAAGGCATTGACATTGCCATTGAAAATAGATTTCTCACAAGTAACAACTCAAGCCGGTGATTTTAAGGTCAGTGATATTGGAACAGCATTAGATCCATATCTGTATAGTATTGCCGATGAAATGATAAAGTATTGCAAAGATAGAAAAACAGTTGTATTTCTACCGTTGATTAAGACCTCACAAAAGTTTAGAGATATTTTGAATGAGCGAGGATTTAAAGCCGCCGAAGTTAATGGTGGTAGTGAAGATAGAAGTCAGGTGTTAAAAGATTTTGAGGAAGATAAATACAATGTTTTATGTAATTCAATGCTATTAACTGAAGGATGGGACTGTCCATCTGTTGACTGTGTCATCGTTTTAAGACCAACAAAGGTACGTAGTTTATATTCTCAAATGGTAGGACGTGGAACACGTCTATATCCGGGAAAAGAGAATTTGTTACTATTGGACTTTTTGTGGCACACAGAAAGGCATGAACTATGCCATCCGGCTCACTTGATTTGTGAAAGTGATGAAGTGGCCAAAAAGATGACAGAAAAACTAGAAGCGAAAGCAGCTCTTCCATTAGACGTTTTAGAAGCGATTGATATTCAGGAAGCTGAAGAAGATGCGAAAAAAGATGTTGTGGCTGAAAGGGAAGAAGCATTGGCCAAACAATTAGCAGTCATGAAAACAAGAAAAAGAAAGCTAGTTGATCCATTGCAATTTGAAATGAGCATTCAAGCTGAAGATTTAGTCAACTATGTACCGAGCTTTGGTTACCAGATGGGACCGGCTTCGCAAAAACAGTTAACAGCATTAGAGAAGCTAGGCATTTATCCTGATGAGGTTGAAAATGCCGGTAAAGCTGAGTTGTTATTAAAGAAGCTGGAGGCAAGAAGAAGTGAAGGGCTAACGACCCCTAGACAAATCAGATGTTTAGAAAAGTATGGGTTTCAGCATGTAGGAACATGGACATTTGACAATGCTAGAAAATTGATTGACCGTATAGCCGGAAATGGTTGGCGAGTGCCCCATGGTATAGATCCAACAACATATAAAGGGGTGTAATAGAATTTGGAAAAGACAGTAGATATACTAGAATTTTTGCAATATATTAACCCCGTTGATTGTGATTATCAAACTTGGATAAATGTTGGCATGGCGTTGAAATACGAAGGCTATTCTTGGGCTGATTGGGATCAGTGGAGTCAAAGAGATAGTAAAAGATATCATCGTGGTGAATGTGAACGTAAATGGAAAACGTTTGAAGGTAGTGGGACACCTGTTACAGGTGGTACGATTGTGCAGTTAGCAAAGGAAAACGGATGGAAACCAATCATTAAAGACCATGATCATGAACTTGGATGGGATGATGTAATCAATGAGGATCAAGTGATAGTAGACAGGAACTGGCTTGAGGTCAAGGAGGTTCGGGAACCACGGAGTTGGGACCCAGTAACTGAACTAATCACATATTTGGAAACTTTATTTGATTCAACAGAAAATGTAGGTTATGTGACTAGAACATGGGAAAAGGATGGTAAACATTTGCCAACACAAGGTTGTTGGGACAGGACTTCCGGTAAGCTGATTCAGGAATTAGGTAAATGTGGTGGGGATATTGGAAAAGTAATCGGTGATTATCAAAGGGATGCGGGTGCTTGGATTCGCTTTAATCCTTTAGATGGAAAAGGCTGTAAAAATGAAAATGTCACGGATTATAAATACGCTTTAGTTGAATCTGATTCTATTAGCATCGCTGAACAGAATGCCTTGATAAGAGAATTAGAATTGCCGGTGGCTTGCTTGGTTCATTCAGGGCACAAAAGCCTTCATGCTATCGTCAGAATTGATGCCACAGATTATAGAGAGTATAAGAAACGAGTAGATTACCTTTATTCAGTGTGCAAGAAAAATGGTTTAGATATCGATACACAAAATCGAAATCCTTCACGTTTATCAAGAATGCCCGGCATTGAAAGAAATGGTCACAAACAATTTTTAGTAGATACAAATATCGGTAAATCTACGTGGGAGGAATGGCAAGAGTGGATTGAATCAGTTAATGATGACTTACCTGACCCTGAGGACTTATCGACAGTATGGGATAATTTGCCTAAATTAGCAGACCCATTGATTGAAAATGTCCTACGCAAAGGGCATAAGATGCTGATTGCCGGACCGTCTAAAGCCGGTAAATCATTTGCACTCATAGAAATGACTATTGCCATTGCAGAGGGTAGAAAATGGTTGGGTTGGCAGTGTGCTAAGGGACGTGTCATGTATGTCAATTTGGAATTGGACAGAGCTTCGTGTCTGCATAGATTTAAAGATGTGTATCAAGCGTTAGGGTGGGCACCAAATAGCCTCTCTAACATTGATATATGGAACCTAAGGGGAAAATCCATACCGATGGATAAACTCGCTCCTAAGCTTATAAGACGAGCAAGCAAGAAGGATTATATCGCAATTATCATTGACCCGATTTATAAAGTGATTACCGGCGATGAAAACTCAGCCGATCAGATGGCTAACTTCTGCAATCAGTTCGATAAAATATGTAATGAGCTAGGAACAGCGGTGATTTATTGTCATCATCATTCAAAAGGAACACAAGGTAATAAACGGTCAATGGACAGAGCCTCAGGAAGTGGTGTATTTGCACGTGATCCTGATGCGTTACTTGATTTAATTGAGTTAGAGTTAACAGAAAATATTCGTAAAAATGAAATTAACAAAGCTGTCTGCAAAGTGTGTCAGAAGAGGTTAAACAGCAAATCAGATAATTGGGCAGATGATCTTTCACAAGACGATTGTTTAATCGGCGATAAGCTTTTAGAGTATTGCCGGAGTTATTTTCCGGCGGTAGAATTTGCCTCTTTGATGAAGATGATACAGGCTGAAATTGATAAAATCAAAAGTGTTACTGCATGGAGAATTGAAGGAACGCTACGAGAGTTTCCTAAGTTTTCACCTATGAATCTATGGTTTAATTATCCTATTCATCAGATTGATGACAGCGGGATTTTAAGTGATATTAATCCTGATGAGGTTAAGCCATTATGGCAGAAAGCTAAAGAGGCAAGAAAGAGTCCAGAGATTAAAAAAAGAGAAAGAAAAGCGTCGATAGAAACAGCTTATGATGCTTGTAATTTTGAAGAAAAAGTAACTGTACAGTCATTGGCAAATTACATGGGAGTATCAGAAAGAACGGTCAGAAATCGTCTAAAAGAACATGGTGGTTTTCAAGTTGATGAGGGTATTGTTTGTAAAATGTAGATGGAAAAAAACGGAAGGAAAATTTTCCGTAGCGGTTTTCCTAAAGGAAAAAAACAAGTTATTTTCTGCCCTCTATTTACTTACATGTATATATATATTACGCGCACGTACATAGTACATATATGATTAAGTCATGTATACAATATACGTAAGTTAAAAGAAATTTTCCGCTTGCGGTTGCGGAAATTTCTTCTAATGTTACTGACGTATACCGCAAAGCAAGAAAGGAAGGTAAAAATGAAAAAATCAAAAGTCGAAAAGTATTGGGAAAATGAAGATGGGGAAGTTGTTACGTTCGGTAATTGCTTCATGCGCTGTTTTGAAAAAGCTGGTAAGTTACAGTTTGGTTCAATACGAAAAAATAAAAATGGTGAAACTAGTTATTATGTCAAATTCACATTAGATAGACATGACTTGATCAACAGCGATGAAGGAGCAGAATACCTATTACAAACGATTGAAGATTGGAAAAATTCAGAAGATGATTGAATTTTTTATGCCAATGATTCCACCAACAATCACAGCGCAGGAGCATAAAGTAAAAATCGTTAATGGTAAGCCGATGTTCTATGACCCGCCGGAGCTCAAGCAGGCAAAGGATAAACTTATAGGACACTTGGGAAAGCATACGCCCCAAGAAAAATATGAAGGTCCGGTACGACTTGTTGTTAAATGGTGCTTCCCGTTATCCGGTAAACACAGTAACGGTGAATATAAACATACTAAACCAGATACTGACAATCTTCAAAAGATGTTGAAGGACTGTATGACAAAATGTGGTTATTGGAAAGATGATGCTTTGGTAGCCTCAGAGGTTGTAGAAAAATTTTGGGCTGAGGTGCCGGGAATCTACATTTGCATTGAAGAGATTTAAAAGATTGAACAATAATCCTAAGAAAAGATGGAAAATAAAATGAAAGAAGTAGCAATTACGGAAGAAGAGTACAATGAGTATCTTGAATTAAAAGAAAAAGTAACCCTAAGAAAGTTGTTAAATTAAAAAAATCACAATATGGATATACGCATCAGTGTCCGTCTTGAGGGCAAGCATTAGATTGGAGTGATGAATAACGATTTGTACAATTACCAAATCATCAAGAAGCATTAAAAAAGTAGATGTTGATTTTTATGGAAATAAAGAATATTTAATTCAATGCATATTTGCTTTGATTAAGATATATTTTGAAGAATTTTAGAGGAGTGTTTAAGAATGAAAATACATAATAAAAAACTTATACAGCCTTATTTTGATGATGTTTGGAACGGAAGCAAAACCTTTGAAATAAGAAAGAATGATTGCGATTACCAAGTCGGAGATATAATAATTCTTCGTGAATTTGATAAAAAAACAAATCAATATGAAGGCGCTTATGTACTAACAAAGATTATTTATAAAATAGATAACTTTGTAGGAATTGAGCAAGGATACTGTGTT
>CAJUOR010000065.1 GCA_910588165.1 uncultured Thomasclavelia sp. | reverse complement strand
AGGCAGGATTATCGTGTTTTTTCAGAAAAGGCTTGCGTGCTGTGGGTGGCTTATAGTGATGCGAAATTGTTTAATAACTTAGAAGTGGAAACAGTCGGAAAATGGGATATTTATCGCAGACGCATTGAGGAACAAGGCGTACATATCATCGATGAACCATTTGGTAAATGGCAATTTTATTTAGATAGCATTGCTCCAAAAATCGAATATAGTTTTATAGGGACTAAGCCTCAAACGGATAATGACGGTACATATTATGTTAATGATTTAAATAGCTATTTACAAATAACTAGCTATGATGAGGGAGATTTGTTTTTGGGAAAAGATGGAGCATGGCAAAAAGATAAAGATTATTATCAATATATTTATAATTTTCAAGAGGGAATGCAAATAATAGAAGAGGCTTTTAAAGATGAAGCCGGGCATCAGGGTGCTTTACCTATTACTGTTATTTGTGACACCAAAGCACCCCAACTTGATTGCCCAAATGAAAATAAAATTTATACTCATCAAGAATTAAATTGGGAGTTATCAGATACATCTTTAGATTGGGAAAAAACACAGGTTAATTTTAATGATATGGATATTAAAGAAAATTGTCTTAAGACAGTTTCAGGTTATCAAATCCCTATTCAACAAAGTGGTTTATTAGTGGTTGAGGCTTTTGATAAAGCGGGAAATACAATGTCTATTGAAAAAGAGATAGTTTATGATAATGTAGCACCCTTGGTTCAAGCTTTTCAAAAAGATGGACTATTGGGGTTAAAAATAGAAGATGAGTTTTTAAATATGGATAGTTTAAAAGAAATATCATTGATTCACAGGAAGCAAAAGTTACCCCTAGAAATAAGTCGGGACGGCTGTCAGGCTCAAATTGAAGAAGATGGGCAATATCATTGGCAAGGGGTAGTAAGAGATTGTTCTGAAAATGAAACGGTTATTGATATGATGGTAGATGTGGATATTCAAAAACCGCAAATATATGTAGTTGAGCCGATTCCTACGCTTTGCTTAGAACCGCAGTCTTTAACTTATGTATTTGAAGATATCTATCTTACGCATTGGAAAATTGATGTTTATCGCAACGACAACTATTTGACAAGTTATGAGGGCGATGAAAAAACTTGTGAGGTATATTTAGATGATAGCCAATTTCAAGATGGCCATGGATATTATAAGATTGTTGCCAATGCTTATGATACAAAACATCATACAACAAAAAACATGGAATTGGCGATGGATATGAATTGTGCACCATTGGATTTATATATCAACAACGCTAATGCCAATAAGGTGAAAAATCTTAATGTCGTTAAAAAGACCATTTGTAAAGCTTATTGTAGCGAAGGGAAGATTGAATGGCATTTATATCAAGGCAATCAATTATTGCAACAACAGATTTCTAATAGCTTGACTTTATTACCTAACACCAAGGCTACTTATTTAGAAGTGATTTGTGTTGATCAGTATAATCATGAAAGAAAACAAGTTATACAATTGAATTTTCCTAAATTAGAAGAAGACTCGTTTAATTATGCAGGAACAGTAGGTTTGAATGATTGTTTATTAGAATCAAACATTCAAGAGGCTTTGCCTAATCAAATAATAGGAAAGGATAGTTTTAGGCTGAAGCAAATAAATGAGAATACTTTGAAGAAAATATCCCATGTAAAAAAAGAGAAAAGTGAAAATAAACTGTCATTTCTTTGGTATCTTTTGCCTTTGATGATTGGGGGCGTGATGATTGCGACTAATACTGTACGACGAAAAAGAGCTTGTCATTTACAACCTCAAAGTCAGCAAGAAAATAGTGTGGACGCAAAAACAGTTATCATTGATTATTGACGCTGATGAAGCAACTTGTAAGATAACAATTGAGAGCGAAGCTTGGTTTGATAATGGACAAAAACAAAGAATCATGAATTTTGAAAGTGTCTTTGGCATTTACGGTTTTGATTGGAAAATCACAGCTATATTTCAAAAAGAATGGTCGCATTATGTAAGATTGGCATTGGACAAGAACGATATTACTTTAGGAAGGGATTGCCAATGTAGTATCAGTTATCAAAAAGCAACTGTTTCCAAAAGACACTGTAGACTTTATAAACGGGAAGAAACTTGGTTTATTTGTAATGAAAATGAAGTAAACGGTACTTTTGTAAATGGTAAACGAATTGAGGAACAAACGTTGAAAATAGGTGATTGTATCTTTATGGCAGGTTTTGAATTATGGTTTTGTGACTGTTTTTTACTTGCGTGTGAACCTGACTCTACTTCTTTGCAAGCTTATGTTCCGCATTTAAAGACGTTTAGATCTCAGACAATCAGCCCTGAAATAAAATTAGTAACTTACATGAGTGAACCACAACTTTGTTTACCTAACAATTCTGTCCGTTTTTTACCTATTTTTCAAGAAATTGTATTATTGAGTGGTTTGTATTACTTATCTATTTCTAATCAAAATAATGGATATTATCTTTATATCATGTTCATGATGACCGGTTTAAAAATGGGAATTAGTATATTAAGATGGGTTTATTGGCTAATACAATGGGGATTGGCAAATTATCAGTATCGAACACAAAAGTTAAGCTATCAAAAATATTGTCAAGAGCTGTTTCCTGACTGTTTAACTTTAGAGAAACGTTATTTCGGCATGGGCGGATTATTATGTAAAGAAGGAGATTTTATTGTCCGTTTAGGTATAACTTGCAAGGGGGAAATCTTATTACATAATTTTAGTAAAAACAGACATTTAATTTGTGTTGGAACATACGAGGATATTGAACAATTTTGTATAGGAATTGTATATCAGATGTTGCTTTATTATCCGTATATTTCGTTGAGGTTTGAAAAAATGTTTTCGAGTTTTTGGTTTTGTCAAGCTCGGTTGCAGGCGAGTAAAGAGTTGCTTTGGATTGGGCAGATGCAGCAAAATGAAGCAAGATATTGGATAGAGCCACTGACTTGTTATAGTCAAGGGCAACACGGTTATGATGCATTGATAGACTTAAATTCAAATAAATATTATTCAAAGGAAATAGCGGTGTCGTTAAAGGTTGAAATGTATCAAGATAATGCCCTATTCTCAAGGCATTTTCGTTATCAGAAAAGCAAACAAGACAATCGCAACATCAATAATTATCTTGAATTGACTAGATTAAATGAAATGGACATTCTCACTTTGCGACAGCAATATTTCATTGATAAAGAACTAAAAGGTTGCATTGGTAAAAGGGGGAATTATCGACTTTATTTAGATTTACATGAGCTTCATGACGGACCGCATTTATTGGTTGCCGGAATGACGGGGTCTGGCAAAAGTGAGTGGTTGACGGGATATTTATTAAGCTTAGCTATTTATTATGATAGTTGTGATATTCAATTTTTCTTCATTGATTTTAAAGGCGGAGGACTTAGTAATGGCTTTGAATCGTTAGCTCATACCACGATGATTTTAACTGATTTAGATGAGTGTCAAATAGAACGAGCTATTGCGGCTTTGCAAGATGAAATTCGCTATCGTGAGCGTTTATTTTTAGAGATTTCCAAAGCCTATCCTTATCCTAATTTGGCAATTCATGATTTAAAAAGATTGTTCAGACAAAATAAAATATCTATCAATTTACCCCATTTATTGATTGTGGTAGATGAGTTTGCGGAACTTAAATTGTTATATCCGGAAATGATGCAATCATTGATACGAATTGCTCGCATTGGCAGAAGTTTAGGAATTCATTTAATTTTAGCTACTCAGCGACCGGGTGGGATTGTAGATGGGCAGATTTTAGGGAATATCAAAGCTAAAGTCTGTCTTAAAGTAGCTTCCAAACAAGATAGTTATGATATTTTTGCTAAGAATACACCTACTTTTTTAACTGAACCGGGAACATTTTATTTACAGCGAGAGCTACAAGGAGAGTTAGAAGACGGACAATCTTTGATGGTTATACATCAAACAAGACAAATAGTTTTTTATGATCAAGATTTTATTAAGATGCAATCTGTTTCTTTGGAAGCATTTCAGACACCGTTGCTTACAATGTTAATTCAACAAATCAACAGCGTGACAGATAAAGTAACACCTCTTTATTATAAGGACTTTAAGAATATTGATAAAACTGCTAAAAGAGATTATCAATTAGGATATTATGATGATTTTCATAAACGTAAGATGTCTTGCCTTATCCATGATTTTTCAAAGGACGGCTCTATGCTTCTAGTAGGGGCAAATGAGCAAATTATTTCAATTATTTTAGAATGTTATCCTTCACACCAATTGATTGATGATGTAAAGGATTTATCCTGTTTAACATCAAACAAGCTATGTGTATTGACTGATTTTTCAACTAAGTTAAATCAAAACTTTCAACTTTGGGAAGAGATTTCCTTGCATACATCATGCTTATTTATTGAGCGGTCAAAAGCACGTCTATCTTCACGCTTTTTGGATTTAGCTCAAACCAAAATCTTTTTTGAGAATGAATCCTATCAAAGACATATTGTACGACGTATCACATTCAGTTGTGATATTAAAAGAAATATAGGTATTTTAGTTAAAGAAGGCGAGGTTTATCGATGTCAAATACAAGCATTTTCATCTTAGTGCATCTTTCCTATATTCATCAATCTATTTTAGTAGAAGTTCCTAAAGATTGCCAAGGCAAACAGGTGTTGGAACTTATCAAAACTTCGTACCCATCTAAAATCGAAGTTTTATATCTTTATGATGCTTTTAACCATGCAATTTTGGATTTGAGCGAAACACTTCAAGCGCAAGGAATTGATCATGGCAGTGTTTTATATTGTATCTGAAAGGAGGTGATAAAGATGAACCGCATACACGTTGAGATTGATATGTTAGAAAGTACAGAAAGAAAGATGCAAGAACAAAGTGACTACTATCGTCAACTCTATGGACAGATGTATGAAATGGTAGATGAAATGAGTCAATTTTGGTCTGGTAAAGAACAGGTGGCTTTCTCAAGACAAATTCATGGTTTTGAAGATGATTTTGAGAAAATGCACCAACTGTTAAATGAGTATTGTTCTTTTTTACGCAAGAGTGCTTTAGCTTATCGTTCATGTCAAGATGAAGCAGAAAGCTCAGCTACACGCTTAGTTCAATAACGAAAGGAGGAAGGCTAATGAGTAAAATTGATGTATCTGTTCAAAGTGTACGAGAGTCTGCCCAGCTTTTAAGACAACTTAATGGCGAATTGTGGCGTACATTACAAGAGATGTTAGGGCAAATGAATTGTTTGGAGAGTAGTTGGGAGAGCGAAACATCAGTAATGATTCGTGAGAAGTTTAATGCTTTAACACCGCATTTTGAACAATATACCCATGTTATCGAAAGTTATGCTAGTTATTTAGAAACCACTGCTGAGAACTACGAAGTAACAGAAGCGACTTTACAGCAAAATGCTTCAAGCATACAATGAAAAAAGTAAAGTTGGTTGTGTTTGGTTTAGCTATTTGTTTAATAGGGTGCAAGGCACACGTATATACACTAAATGATTGGTTTAAAGATGCTGTTGAAATTTTAGGTTATACGGATAACACAGCTATTGAAGCATGGAAAAAACTTTTAAATACAACTGATGTTAATGCTGAGCTTTATGCGAAAGATGCTGCTTTGATGTTATATCATATTTTAAATGAAGAAGACGAAAATGTTGAAGAAACAATGATTGCATTAGGATACTTTACAGAAAAGCAGTTGCTATCATCTAGTACAATCAATCAAGATCAAGCAAAAGATCTGCTAGAAAAAGCTAAAAGAGATTTAAGTACAAAAACCTTTTTAGAAGATAAAGTTGATATTACATTTAAAGAAGAAATGACGTTTAGTAATGATTTAAAAAATGAACCAGCTGGTCTTTATGAAACAGAAGATGGGTATTATCGTGTGGAAGAAACGGGGAAAATTACAGAAGTACCTATTGAAGAAGCAATTGAGGATTTGGACATAGAAACAACCTTTCAGCCGGATTTGAGTCAAGGTATTATTTTTCCGGAAGGAACCGTCTTTCAGGCGGCTCCTTCTTCCATGAATTATCGAGAACAATCAGGCATTCAAAAATTGAAGTCTAAATATTTCAGCTTTAATATTCAAGACTATAAAGTAAGTGGTAGGGTTCATAGCTCCGGTTTGGATTTATCATTGAGAAAAAAAGATTTTTTTCATGGCATGGATTTAGAAAATGAATTGACAGTAAGTCAGCTGAAAATTACAGCTGATGTTTCTTTGAATCCGTTTAAAGACCCTCATTTCTTACTTCGAGCAGACTATGTTTTAAATGATGCCTTATCATTATCGCAAAAAGAAGAGCAAGATATTGCCAAAAAGATATTGACGACAGAGAGCTTGGAAAATTTAAAAACACGATTAAAAAGTTTGGTCAAATTAGAAGATGTTTCAACCGGTGACTTAGAGTTAGTGAGATTTTCTTTTCCGGTTCCGGGGACATTGAATATACTAAAAATTGAGATGGTTTTAAAAATGACCCTTTTATTGAACGGGGAAATTGGTTTAGTATTTGAAACAAGTGCCAATCAAGGTTTTCAAGCCAGTAAAGAAGGCATGATGACTATTCAGGAAAATAAATGGGAAGTTGAGCCGTATATGGACGGGAAGACCGAACTGTCTTGTCAATTAGGTTTAGATTTGAAACTAAAAAAATATCTTTTAGCAGATATTTATTTAGCAAGTGGTATAGGTGCTCAAGGTAAAGCGTCTGTATATTTTGTAGATAAGAAGAAAAAAGTTGTTGATGAACAACTTTTAGATAGTTCATTAACAGCACTAGAAGATAGTTTATCTATCTATGAAATGAACAGCGATGCCTACATAGATACTTGTGCCGATGTGGATTTATATTGGTTCATTCGTATAAATATTGGAGCAAGTAATGGATCGTTGCTTCGTAAAGTTGGTTTTTCACAAAGCTATACGCCTATTAAAAAGCAACTTCAATTATTACATATCGAACATCATAAAGTTGTCGATGAATGTACACGAGTCTATCAATTCAATGATGAAAAGGAACTACAAAACAGCTTGCAGTTATCAAGTTATCAGCTAATTTTAAAACCTCATGAACAAGTTTGGCTCTTTGTTGAAGGGGCAAATGATAAGACATTAAAATGGCAAAGTAGTGATGAAAAAGTAGCGACGGTAAGTGGCGGGCTTATCGAAGCTAAGGAAAAAGGTGTTGCGACAATTGTTGTGCAAGATGAAGATGGCAGGCGTAGCTCATGCGTCATTATTGTGAATGCAGAAGATAATGTATCCTTTCAACCATTATCTTCTTTTTTTGATGTTAAGTGCATAGAATGTGATAAGTAAAGGAGTGAGTTATGTATGTCTACTCAAAATAAATATCGTTTATGTATATTGGCACTAGTTATTTGTGGATTATTGATGGTTTATAGCTCGAGTCATATTTGGGCTGAGTACAAATTTGAAGATGAGTTATATTATTTTAAAAGGCAAGCTTTTTTTGTCATTATCGGATTGGTTTTGATGCACATTTTTTCAAAGATAGATTATCATTTATATGAAAAATACCATCGTATGATTCTTTTTGTGACTTTTATATTGCTAGGATTAGTTCTCATTCCGGGCATAGGTAGTGTGAGAGGTGGTTCACGTAGTTGGTTTTCATTTGGAGGATTATCCTTACAACCTTCCGAATTTTTTAAAATGGCTATTGTCATTAAAATCGCTTGTTTTTTATCTGAACATTATTTGGAAGCTAAAAAATTATCTAGTGTTTTAAGACAGCTTGTCTATGTATTTCTAGGTTTCTTTTTAATCATGTTGCAACCGGATTTTGGGACAGGAGCTGTCATGGTTTGTGGGGTCATGGTAATGTTGATGGCAAGTGCCCTTTCATTTAAATATTTCATTTGGCTTGGAATGATAGGTGTAGCAGGAATTGTCGGTTTAATTGCGTCTGCACCTTATCGTATGGCTCGAATCTTAGCTTACCTTGATCCTTTTAGTGACCCTTTAGGAAGTGGCTTTCAGGCAATTCAATCTTTGTATGCGATTGGACCGGGTGGATTATTGGGAGTAGGATTTAATCAAAGCTTTCAAAAACACTTTTATCTACCTGAACCTCAGACAGATTTTATTTATGCGATATTTTGTGAAGAATTTGGCTTTGTAGGGGGCGTTTTTCTTTTAGGACTTTTTTTCTATCTAGTCTATTTGGGTGTTAAAATTGCTTTGAATAGTGAAGACTTATTAGGTTTTTACTTGGCTTTAGGCATTACAAGTATGATTGCAATTCAAGTTATTATTAACTTAGGGGTTGTTGTGGGATTGTTTCCGGTAACAGGGGTGACACTGCCGTTTATTTCTTATGGTGGCTCAAGTTTGACATTGTTGTTGATATTAGCAGGCATTTTATGTAATATTTCTTTTCAACAATCGCGAGATTTATAATATAGAAAATTTAGGAAAAAATAGGCTGTAGAGAATTCTAGGTATGCTGAAAACACCTGATTTGTACGATCTTGGAAAATCCTAAATCAGATGATCCTTCACAGATACTGTCATCTAGTTTTGTGAAGGATACACTCTATTGTATCGCATCAGATAATCAATAAGTTTTATGAATTTTCTATTAATACTAATGTGTATGCTTTTGATTTGCTTGTGTTCTTATTGAGTTTCTTATAGTAAAAACTAAAGTGAAGTCAAATCCATGAAATGTATTTTTATTAGATGTAACGAAAATCACTAGAGCCATTTCTTTTTCAACTGAAACTAAAATATTGAGCTAAAGCAGTATCAGAGTACAGATCTGATTATGTTTGGGAAAATATCATTACTGACAAAAAGAGTGTCCCTCATCGTTCACTACTTTTCAAAAATATGGATAGATGTGTCCAACTGAATGGTTAGGGAACTTCAAAGTCGATAATGTGGAAATAACCTCACATATAAGTGTCAAATTGGAGAAATCCACAGTTGTCCACTAGTTATATTATTGAGATTACTAAAAAT
>CAJUOR010000064.1 GCA_910588165.1 uncultured Thomasclavelia sp. | reverse complement strand
TTCAAAATTGCCTCTAACTTATCGCCATTAAACACATAGCTATGCTCTTGATGATGCTTCGTATCCAAAACAACATGATGTTTAGATTTAAGTGTTACCTTTTCAACATCTTTAAAATGAACCAAGCATGGAAACAAAATAATGAACACACGACGATACATAAGCATACAATCATCTAATATACGTATATAATATTGTGCCACTAAGCTAAAAAGAATAATCACCCCAAAGATTCCGGCGATGATAAGTTTAGTTTTATCATCAGATCCAAAACCTTCATAGCATAAATAAATATCCAAAAGGATTAAAATAAGTGATAATCCTAAGCCTCTTAATTCTTTAAAACGCATATAATCCCCCCTTATATTGCTTATATGTTATTTTAACAGAATTTGAAGATTTTGCCAAACTAAATCTAATATGATAAATTTTTATTTTTTTAATAAAAAACCTTTATTTATTTTGTGATTTATATTAGAATGATAAAAAAGATAAGGAGGAAATACTATGACATATATAGAAAAAGTTATTTCAGATTGTATTAAAAGAAATCCTGATGAACCTGAGTTTATTCAGTCAGTCAAAGAAGTTTTAGAAACTTTAGAGCCTGTCTTAAAAGAGCACCCCGAATATGAAAAAGCAGGATTGCTAGAACGTATGGTTGAACCTGAACGAGCAATTTCGTTTAGAGTCACTTGGGTAGATGATCAAGGACAAGTCCAAGTCAACCGTGGTTATCGTGTACAATTCAATGGTGCTATCGGTCCTTACAAAGGCGGACTAAGATTTCACCCTGCTGTCAATTTAAGTACGATTAAATTTTTAGGCTTTGAACAGACTTTTAAAAATTCCTTAACTACCCTTCCTATCGGTGGTGGTAAAGGTGGTAGCGACTTTAATCCGGAAGGTAAAAGCGATGGCGAAATCATGCGTTTCTGTCAAGCTTTCATGACTGAATTATATCGTCATATCGGGCCGAATGTTGATGTACCTGCCGGAGATGTCGGTGTTGGAGCTAGAGAGATCGGCTATCTATATGGTCAATATCGTCGTATTAGAGGAGCATTTGAAAATGGTGTTTTAACCGGTAAACCATTAGCTTACGGTGGTTCACTCATTCGTCCGGAAGCAACAGGCTATGGTGCGATTTATTATGCCAACGAAGTCATGAAACATTTCAATGATACTTTAAAAGGCAAAACTATCGCTATTTCCGGCTATGGCAATGTCGCTTGGGGCGTATGTCTAAAAGCTAAAGAAATGGGCGCAAAAGTTCTTACCATTTCCGGTACGGGAGGCTATATTTATGATCCTGAGGGTGTTTCCACAGATGAAAAGATTGCCTTCTTATTAAAAATTCGTGGCTCTAATGATGTAACATTAGAAGATTATGCTAAGAAGTTCAACGCCGAATTCCACCCTAACCAAAAACCTTGGGAAGTTCAGGCAGATATCGTCATGCCTTGTGCCATTCAAAATGAAGTAACACTTGAAGATGCGAAAAAAATTATCGCCCACAAGACAAAATATTATATCGAAGTATCCAATATGCCAACCACGCCCGATGCCACAGCAGCTTTGATTGAAGCAGGTCTAGTTGTTGCGCCTTCTAAAGCAGTTAATGCAGGCGGTGTGGCTGTCAGTGCCTTGGAAATGTCACAAAACAGTATGCGTTATAGTTGGACAGAAGAAGAAGTTGATGAAAAATTAAAACAAATTATGAAAAATATTCACGATGCCAGTGTAAAAGCCAGTGAACGTTACCATCTAGGCTACAATCTAATCGCCGGAGCTAATATCGCCGGATTTGAAAAAGTTGCAGCAGCAATGATGAGTCAAGGTCTTATTTAAAAAATTGAAGGGACACATAACGTGTCCCTTTTTTATAGACTCTTAACAGCTTCTGCAACTTGTTTTAAGGCTTTTTCTAATAAGCAACGAGGCATAGCGATATTGAAACGCTCAAACCCTTCGCCACCATGGCCAAAGATATAGCCTTCATCTAGCCAGACTTTAGCCTTCTCTAACATAAATTTCTCTAATGCTTCATGTTCCATACCAAGACTTCTGAAATCTACCCAAACTAAGTATAGACCTTGAGGTTTAATCACATTAACTTGCGGCAAATTTTCTTTAAAGTAACTAATCATAAACTCTAAGTTGCCATTTAGATATGCCACTAATTCATCTACCCACTTAGCACCGTAAGTATAAGCAGTCTGACAAGCCAATCTGCCTAAAAAGTTAGCATCATTAACGCCACTAGCCGTTTTCATATCAACAAATTTTTGACGCATTTCTTCATTAGCGATAATGATATTAGATGTCTGCATACCGGCTAAATTAAACGTTTTACTAGGTGCTGTGCAGATGATTGAAAACTCTTTATAAGATGGATCTACTTCATAAAACGGAATATGTTTATAGCCCTTATAGATAAAATCGTGATGAATCTCATCAGATGCAACAATAACATGATGCTTCTTACAAATATCTCCGATACGCTTTAATTCCTCATAAGTCCAAACTTTTCCGATGGGATTATAGGGATTACATAAGATATACATTTTCACATTGTTTTCAACAATTTTCTTTTCAAAATCCTCAAAATCAATTTCATAGTGATCATCACAGAAAATGGTTGGATTTTCAATAATAACACGCCTATTCGCTTCAATGACACGATCAAAAGGATAATAAACCGGCTTTTGAATAATCACGGCATCGCCTTTAGCTGTAAAAGCATTCACGGCAACCGCTAAAGCTGAAACAACACCGGGTGTTGTGACAATCCAATCACTTGCGATTTCCCAATGATGACGATTTTTCATCCAATCCACAACCGCTTATAAATAATCATTGCCTATGCATGAATATCCGTAAATTTCATGACCTAGACGTTTTTCCAAGGCCTGACGAATTTCAGGTAAAACCTTAAAATCCATATCCGCTACCCACATCGGAATAATATCATCGGTTTGAAAATTAGTTTTGACCAAATCCCACTTAACACTGTCAGTACCGAAACGATTTACAACTTCATCAAAATTATACATTGACTTCTCCCCCTTTACTCATACCATTATTGTAAACCCTTTCCACCAAAACATCAAGTACATCTTTAATCTCAGATAAAATAGATGACACTATTCAAACAGGAAACATCAAAATAATATTTAAAAACTCGCATCATCTATTGATAATACGAGTTTATTTCTATTTTTCTGTAATCAAATTTAAGATTGCTTTTGCAGCATCTTTAGGGCCTTGATGCTCTTTGCCACGAATACCTAAACGTGTACGGATTTGTCCGACTTTAACCCCTTGTCTAAACATTTCTTCAAAATAATCTTCAAGGATTGGTTCAGTTTGTTGCTGGCGTTGAACAGGTCCGAATGGGTTAGCAAAATAGCTTTCGACAATTCCCATCTCTGTGGTTGTACCTTTAGCCATTCTTGCACCTCTTCTAAACACCTCTAAAGCTTCCTTGGTATTATTGAAGAAAGAAATCGCTTCTTCACCATCTTCGTAATTATTGGCATAGAAAATATAATCGACATGATGCTTTGCGACAACATCACGGTAGCTTGTAATCGGAATAACGATACGTGCATTAACTTTGTCAGGATTCATGAAGACAGAACGGTCTAATTCTTTATAGCCATAACCGGCATCTAAATCATCTAAACGCACAAATGCCCCAATCTCTGTTCCGGAAGTAACGATTTGTCCATTTTCTGCTTTAGAAAGCAAGCCCATATCATCATAGATTGTTTTAATATCACGAATATATTTTTTACCGACACCTTTGAGCTGTTCGATTGTTTCTGATTTACCGGCTCCGCTATCTCCCATAATAATAATATTACGCTTAGCACTTGTATGAAGCGTAACTTCAACCATTGCTCCATGAATAGGCAATTCTTTTTGGTTTAATTTGCGAATGTTATGCAAAGTTAAAACCATTTTTTTCATATAACCAAAATAATCGAAATCTTCACTTAATGATAAACAACCGACAATTAAATCATTTTCATCATCTTGATAGAAGCCCTGATATTTTTGATCATCATCATAACCGAATAAATATAAAATATCCGGTTTTTGATTACGGTATTCTTGTTCATCAGCTAACTCAAATAAGTTACATAAGGTAATCCCTTGAGCCATATAATCAACATTAAAATAAATGTAAGCTAATAAATCGCCGACTTTGGCAGGATAACAGAACCACTGTTCAGAATCAAAGCGTTTACCCTCAATTGGATTGCTGCTGACTTCCGGAAAAGTACCGTCACGTTTATTTCTTTTACTGTACGTAATAAAAGGTGGATGAATGACAATTGACTCGATAAAAGGAATTTCGTCTAATTCACGATAAGCATAAGGTAGCATTGCTCTCATGCGACTGACCGTTAAACCGGCATTTACTCCGGCTGTAATCTGACGATATACTCTATTTTTATGACCTAAAGCTGTTTCCTCAATCTGACGATAAGTTTGTAAAATCAATGATTCAAATTGATTTTGAGCGTCTACGAAACCGACATTTTGGAAGCCTGACTGCTGATGATCGTTAAAGACAACCGCATAGCGTTGATGACGACGCCAAAATAAATAAAAGCGCTCGATAATTGTATAGAACATTTCACGATCTTCAAAATAACATTTATATTGTTCATATGTTTCAGAAACTTCTTCCACTTTCATAATCAAAAGCAATCTGGCAATATTTCTTAAGTCCTTCACTAACAAGCCATCATCTTGATTGCAGGCATGAAGATATAAATAAACATCATTTTCACTGGCTTTGCCGTCTTCAACAAAAGCCTTTAATACCATTCTAAAACCTTCGCTTTCAATCAGCTGAATAGGTGTATGGTAATACTCCTCACTAAAATTTAAAATCGCATTGCCATTAGTTAATTTAAAACGATAACTCATATCCTTCCACCTTTCTTTTAACCATATAACTTGTCAAGCACTGTTTTAAAAACACCTAAAAAGCGATCGATGTCTTCTTTGACAACTTCTCCAATGACGCCAATACGCAACATTTTGGCTTTATTTTCACCAAAACCAGTAGCGACAATAAAGCCATTATCATCTAAAACATCATGAATCACTTTAGCGTCCATGCCTTCTTTCACTCTTAAAAGCACCAAAACATTGCCACGATCTTCCTCTTTAACGACATTCACATCAAAGCCCATCGCTTCTAATCGGTCGGCTAAATAAGTGCGTAATTCATAATGATGAGCATAATAATTTTCCAACCCGTATTCCTGAAGGTATTGACACGCCTTGTTCAAAGCCACCATCAAGGAAATACTAGGTGTAAATGGTGTTTCGTTTTCAGAAAGCATATTAATATACTTTCTAAAATCGTTATAATAACGTGGCAACTCTCCACGATTTAAAGCATTGAGCGCTTTAGCGGATAAACCGGCAATCGCTAATCCCGGTGGAATTAAAAAGCCTTTTTGACTGGAAGCTAAAAGACAATCAATATGCCAATTACTCATTTCCATTGGGTGAGCTAAAAAACCACTGATTGAATCGACAATCAATAAGCATTCCGGCATTTTCGCAACTAATTTACCGATAGGTTCTAATTTGTTTAAAACACCACTGCTTGTTTCATGATGCGTAATGAAGACACCTTTTAATTCAGGGTGGGCTTCAATGTAGTTTTTAACTTCAAGATAGTTGTAGCTTTCGCCGATTGGATAATCTAAACATTTGACATTCAAACGATACACTTCACAAATTTCTAAAAAACGATGACCAAAATGCCCGATGCTGATAACTAAAACAGGATCATGAGGATTAAAAAAATTGGCTACCGAAGCCTCCATTGCCCCCGTTCCCGAAGAAGTTAAAACTAAAGCGTGCCCATCTTTCAAGCCCATCATATTTTCAAGATTTTCACGTGTTTGTTGATACATTTTTCTAAAGTCACTGCTGCGATGATACATCACAGGTTCTGAAAGCACCTTTAACAGTTCTTCTTTACACTGCGTAGGTCCTGGAGCTAAAATAAATTTATCCATCTTCATTCCTCCTTTTTTTCATGCGTTTATTGTATCATAAATCTTTAATTTACAAAACATTTTTTAGCAAAAAGCATTGATGTAATCGCTATCTTTTTAGATAAAAACATCTTAGTGATGCCTAAGATGTTCCAAGGTTAGATTAAATATTTCTAAGATATGTTCATCATCTAATGAATAGTAACTTTCCTTGCCGTCTTTTCTTGATTTGACAAGACGATATTCTTTCAATTTCGCTAACTGATGACTTATAGCTGAGTGTGTCATATTTAAAGAAGTTGCGATTTCCGAAACACAACACTCCTTGCTTACCAAAGTATATAAAATCTTGACTCTTGTTTTATCTCCGATCACTTTATAAAAATCAGCCATCTCATCTGCTTTTTCAAAGGACATTTCAATCCCTCCTAACCTAATATATGAAATTATAGCACATTTTATCTCTATATTGAAGCAAAAAACGAGTATTGCTACTCGTCCTCTAATAATCTTTTCTTCAATTTTAAAATAATCTTTTTCTCTAGTCTGGACACTTGCACTTGCGAAATGCCTAAACGCTTCGCCACGCTGTCTTGATTAAAGTCATAATAATAACGCATCATGATAATCAATTTTTCTTTTTCATCTAATTTAGCAATTTCCATCTCTAAAGCCATTTTCTCAAACCATAGCTTATTTTTAGTATCTTCTATTCTATCTTCAACACTTATTTTTGAACCGTCCTTTTCATAAATCTGTTCATTAAGGGAGGTCGGATAATAGCTTGATTCCTCGGCTAAGATAATATTACCGATATCCTCTTGCAAATAATCCGCAATTTCATATAAAGTAGGTTCATGATCTAAATCCCCTAATAAAACCTCTTTAGCCTTTTGAACTTTCAAATGCAATTCTTTTAAAGAGCGCGAAACTTTAATAGAGCCATCATCTCTAAAATAGCGTTTAATCTCACCCATAATAATCGGAACTGCATAAGTTGAAAATTGAACATTGTAACTTATATCAAAGTGGTTGATAGCCTTCATTAAACCAATACAGCCAATTTGAAACAAGTCTTCTTTATCATAGAAATTATTTTTAAAGCGATGAACCATCGACCAAACTAAACCTACATTTTCTTTGACAACTCTTGCTTTTGCTTCTTCATCCCCATTTTGTGCAAGTATAATTAAATCAATGGTCTGATTCATGGATAGAAACTTCCTTTAGTCGCTTAACAATCGTTACTCTTGTTCCCTTGCCTACCTCTGAATCAATCTTAAAATCATCTGACAGACTCTCCATAATTGTCATTCCCATACCCGAACGCTCTAAATGGGCTTTGGTTGTATATAAAGGTTGGAGTGCTTTGGATATATCTTCAATACCTACCCCCTCGTCTTTAATCGTAACGGTTAAAGTGCGACCGTCTAATTTTAAATTCATTTCGACTTTGCCCTCTTGTCCATCATAGCCATGAATAATCGCATTGGCTACTGCTTCGGAAACAACGGTCTTGATTTCAACTAATTCGTCCATTGTCGGATTTAATCTTGCAATAAAAGAAGCCACAACACATCTAGCAAATGGCTCATTCTCAATTTTGGCATCAAACAGCAAACAAGCTTCATTCATGACTAGTCACTCCTTCTTTTTGCGAAATAACTTCAATAATACTAAATAAACCAGTTAAATCGAATAATCTATATGTAGCCTCCGGCAATTGTGCCAAATATAATTTACCGCCATACTTTTTAACTTGATTATATCGACCCAAAACCATACCGATACCTGAACTATCAATAAATGTCACAGAGGCAAAATTCAAAATAACACGTTCAAATTTACCTTCAGCGATTTTTTCTACTAAGCGATCACGATACGCTAGTGTCGTTTCATGATCAATATCACCGAAAAAATAAACAGTTAAGCTGTTGTCGGTGATATCAAATTTCATTTTATTTTCCATACTTCTAACCTCCGCTTACTATCATAGCGTATGTGTTTTTCAAAAGATGTCGAAACAAAAGAGATAAAATAAAAAACCTTACTTATTTAAAGCAAGGCTTAAGCTAATAATAAATCTTTATAAATATCATAAATCCATTCAGAAAAACTTAAAGGTGTTGCATCAGTACCTGCAATTAAAGGAAAGCTTTCGATTTCACGTTCTTCTTTGCGAATAACTAATCTTCCTACTTGCTCACCTTGTATAATAGGGGCCTCGTGTTTAGAGAGGTCGACACTGTAATTAGGATTATCTTCTTCACCTTTCTTAACCGCATACACTATATCGTCTGCAGTTGTTATAGGAATACGTTTTTCCTTAGAATTAGGTACTTCTAATTCCGTAATCACATCACCTTTTTTATAAAGTGTAGCTGTCGTATATTGATTAAAGCCATAATCAAGCAACTGCATGCTCTCTTGATTTCTGACTTTCGCTTCCTTTTCATTTAAAATAACACTAATCATACGTACCCCATTACGTTTTGCGGTAGCGACCAAACAATAACCTGCTTCCTTGGTAAAGCCCGTTTTTAAGCCATCAGCACCTTCATATTGGTTAAGTAGTTTATTCGTATTAACTAACCAGAATTTCTTTTCCCCTTCGCGAATGTAACCATCATACATAGTCGTGAACTGCATAAGATTTTTCTCACCTATTTTAAGCAAATAACTAGCCATGATAGCCAAGTCCTTAGCACTTGTATAATGATTATCGTCATGTAGTCCCGTACAATTCACAAAATGCGTATTCTCCAAACCAAGCTCTTTCGCTTTTTCATTCATTTTCTCTACAAATTTTTCAACGCTTCCCTCTAATCTTTCAGCCATTGCAACACAACAGTCATTTGCCGAAGCGATGACAATTGATTTAATCATATCGGAAGCACTTAAAGTTTCCCCTTCTTCTAAATAAACTTGACTTCCTCCCATGCTTGAAGCATAGGCACTTGTCGTTACCATATCGTCCATCTTTAAAGAACCGTCATTTAAAGCTTCAAAGATTAAAATGAGCGTCATTATTTTTGTCGTGCTTGCCGGATACATTTTTTCATTCTCATTTTTCGCATACAAAATATCTTGATGGCTTGCTTCCATCAAAATAGCCGCACCCGCCTGAGCTGCTAAATCATTATTGGCTTTTACCTGAACACACCCTAGTACCATAACTAAAGTCAGTAAAAATGTAAAGATTTTTCTCATCTATTCTCCCTCCTACTATTTCAATCTATGCACTAGACTTCTTTCTTATACACAAAAACGAATATGCTGCCATATCCGTTTTAAATACTTTTATATATATCTACTCGCTTAAACATAAATCACATCAGGAAGTGATGCTTGACGCCGTGCGTAATTGCCGGAAGCCATTGACGGATGAGCGGTTG
>CAJUOR010000063.1 GCA_910588165.1 uncultured Thomasclavelia sp. | reverse complement strand
TTCAGTTGTTTATCTATTCGTTAAAATCTTATTTTTTTCATTTTAACCCCCCTAATCTTTCGTACCTACTTCAGTATATTGATACTCAACAAATTGATATATACTACCGATTTCAGAAGTATGTATAACAAAATAACAAGGCGAAGTAAATAAAGAAACACCTAAAGTCAAAACTTTGCCCTTCATTAAAACACCACCTTTATATAATTTAGATTGAAATCATTTTTGAAATAAATATATATGATTTCTATCTAGCTTAATTATATCATAAATAAAATCGCTTACATTTATATAGTTCTTATAATAGGCATAATATTCCAAGAAATATCACTTTATAAGAATGAAAAAAATCTTGTGGAAAAGAAGAAAAGCTCTTGTTTTGTTTAAATAGTAAAAGATAAACCCAATTAGTGTTTATTTTTCCTTTTATTGACAAAATACTATTGACGATAATTTTATTTCTAGTTTTGGGGAAAAATAAAACTTACGCCTATTTTTATCAACTCAAGATAGTATTTTGGTTTAACTGATTTTAAGTATGGACAACTTTCAATTATACTCGTTACTTTTTTCCATAATAAAAGGAATTGCGACTATCTTTAGCTTGTTGAAAGCTAATTAACCTAAGCCCAATTCCTTTTTATATTTTATTTAATTTAATCCACACAACTTTGAATTATAAATCTTCTTTAAAAGCTAAGAACTCATCATAAGTCATCATTCTATCTAAGACTCCATCTGCTGTTAATTCAATGATACGATTGGCAATCGTTTGGACAAACTGATGGTCATGAGATGTAAATAAGATATTTTCTTTAAAGCGGATAAGCCCTTCATTTAAAGCTTGAATAGATTCGAGGTCTAAGTGATTTGTCGGTTCATCTAAAATCAAGACATTACTTCCTGCCATCATCATTTTCGCTAACATACATCTAACCTTCTCGCCTCCGGATAAAACCTGAGCTTCCTTTAAAGCCTCTTCTCCGGAAAATAAAACACGACCTAACCAACCTCTTAAATCCTGATCATAGACATCACCTTTAGCAAACTGTCTTAGCCAATCAACTAACGATAACTCACAGCCATCAAAATAACTATTGTTATCTTTTGGGAAATAAGATTGAGAAGTTGTAACACCCCACTGAACTTTCCCTTGATAATCGGTAATCTCACCTGTAATAATTTTAAATAAAGCTGTAACAGCTAAATCATTATCTGAAACAAAGGCAACTTTATCTTTTGGCATCAATGAAAAGCTGACATGATTTAACAATGCTTCGCCTTCTACTTCATAATATAAATCCTCGACATTTAATACAATGTTTCCAACCTCACGGTCAGGGGTAAAGCCAATAAACGGATATCTTCTTAAAGAAGGTTGAATATCAGCCATCTCCAAATTATCCAAAAGCTTCTTACGGCTAGTGGCTTGCTTGGCTTTAGAAGCATTCGCACTAAAACGTGCAATAAAGGCTTCTAATTCTTTCTTTTTTGCCTCAGCCTTTTTATTCAATTCTTTAGCCTGACGCAACATCATTTGCGTATATTCATACCAGAAATCATAGTTACCGACATATAATTGAATTTTACGATAATCAATATCTGCAATATGGGTACAAACTTTATTTAAAAAGTGACGGTCATGCGATACTACAATCACGGTGTTTTCAAAATTCATTAAAAAATTCTCTAGCCAAGTAACACTTTTTAAATCCAAATGGTTAGTCGGCTCGTCTAACAATAGAATATCCGGATTACCGAAAAGGGCTTGAGCCAATAAAACCTTAATTTTCTGCTGTTCACCTAAATCAGCCATTTGCATATCGTGAAATTCAGAAGTAACGCCTAACCCATTTAATAAAATTTCCGCATCACTTTCGGCATTCCAACCGTCCATTTCTAAAAATTCGCCTTCTAATTCACCTAACTCAATACCATCTTCATCATTAAAATCAGGTTTACTGTAAAGTTCTTCTTTTCTTTGCATAATTTCAAAAAGGCGGCTATTTCCCATCATCACTGTTTCTAAAACTTTTTTATCATCATAAGCAAAGTGATCTTGCTTTAAAACAGATAAACGTTCTTTTTCCGTGATGATAACTTCCCCTTTATTCGGTTCAATCTCACCGGATAAAACTTTTAGAAAAGTTGACTTCCCTGCCCCATTGGCACCGATAATGCCATAGCAATTTCCCTTTGTAAACTGAATTGATACATTCTCAAACAAAATTTTCCCGCCATATTGTAAAGATACATTTTGTGTTGCAATCATTCATATTCCCCTCTCTGATTTTATCTATAAAAAAATCAATACAGAAACGTGTATTGATAATCTGCAATATATGGTCCCCAAGGCCAGACTCGAACTGGCACAGTATCGCTACCGACGGATTTTGAGTCCGTTGCGTCTACCAATTTCGCCACTTGGGGAAAACTTGACAAGCAATATACTAACATACCTATTCAAAAAATGCAATATCTTTTTTTACTTTTATTAGCTTTATAAACAAAATCATTTCATAGATTTAACAGTCATTTCTAGGTGCTACCTAAATTCATATAAATAATATTGATATCCCCCATTTAAAATAAAAGCCTATAATAGACAAAGTACTTTAAATTACATAAAAAAACACAAAGGCAAAAGCTGTCGATGCCTTTGCCTTTAAACAGTATATATCACTTATCATTTATATAAGTTCTTTTTGATGATTTAAGTAATCGCAACCTTCTTTTAAACTGAAATTTGGATTAAAGTTCTCCGCTAGGAATTTTTTTATTTTTATATACTGCAATAACTTTATCAAGCCATTCATCTTTATAGTTTAATATAAGACTATCATAAATCAATCCGAAGTCATCAGAAACATACGCCGCTAACTCGTTTTTGGTATTTTGTTGAATTATCATAAACGCTTTTTCTCTTATTTTAACTTGCGTTTCTTCATCTTCATCTGTATAACTTTGAGGATTTTTCAACGCTTCTATTTCTCTATTAATGCGACACCATTCAGTATCAAATGAAGCACTATCCCTACTGTCAAGTAATTCATTTAAGTAATCTATATCAAATCTATCATAATCGATACACTTAAGACCACTCAAAAGTTCATTCATTAAGTCCATCTTCATTTTCTTCTTGAATTTCCATTTAGCTATCTCATTTTTTATCGTATGCGTTTTTAGCAAGTGCCAAAGCCCCACAAATACCTGCATTATCCTCTAAGAAAGGACTGACAATATAATTTTCAATGTCATTCAATAATGTATCTTTTTGGATATAACCATTTAAAAATTCCAATGTATAGCGATGAATCAAAGGGAAAAGTTGTTTTTGTTTCATCACCCCACCACCTAAAATAATCTTTTTAGGTGAAAGGATTAAAATAAAGGCAGCTAAGGCTTGCCCGATATAATAAGCCTCCAAGTCCCAAGCTTCATGATCACTTGGTAAATCGTAAGCTTTGCAGCCCCAACGTTCTTCAATAGCCGGTCCGGCAGCTAATCCCTCTAAGCAATCACTATGGTATGGACAATGTCCCTGATAAGTATCTTTAGGGTGCTTAATCATTTTAAAATGTCCCATTTCAGGGTGCAACAAGCCGTGAATCAATTTGCCTTCAACAACAGCACCGCCACCAACACCGGTACCGAAAGTTAAATATAAGCAACTATCCAATCCCTGAGCTACTCCAAACATCAATTCTCCTAAAGCCGCCCCATTGACATCTGTATCAAATCCCATAGGAATATCATATCTTTTTTTCAAATCACCTAAAATATTATAATGACTCCAATGAGGTTTAGGTGTTGTCGTAATATAGCCATAAGTAGCACTCTTTTCGTCTGGATCAATAGGTCCGAATGTCCCAATTCCCAAAGCTTCAATCCCACTACCATCAAAAAAACGATAGACTTCTGTCATGGTTTCTTCCGGGGTCGTTGTCGGAAAAGATGCTCTTTTCTCTAAATTGCCAAACTCATCACCAATAGCCACAACAAATTTTGTACCGCCTGCTTCGATTGCCCCTAATCTCATAAATTCACTCTCCTTCAAATATTGTTTTTTCTTCTTCTATTATAGCATAAAAACAGCTTAGCTCAATGCTCTAGTTTAATAATTGTTCATGGCTTTCTTCTGTAATTTCCTCTAAATTACCCTGATTAGCCGCAATAGCCTCCAAAATCTTTTTTAAAGTTTCTTCACTTGATAAAACTTCCAAGGCGTGCTTTTCATCTTCGGCATCTATTTGAATAGCTAAATTTAAAACAAAACTTTTCTTATTCATCACAATCCTCCTAATTTTTAATATAATAATCCTCTATTAACGCTAATTGTGAAGGCAGAACTTCCGCAACCAAATAAATGCCGTTTTCCTCGTATTTTTCAGAAATAATCTCCGCCTTTTGATATAGACTAGAAAGGATTTCTCCACTTTCATAAGGAATCCATAACTGCACTCTTTTAGCGTGCTGATATAACGTCTTGCGAATATATTGGTATAACGACTCTAAATTCTGTCCGTACTTAGCTGAAATAAACAAATGAGGTTCTTCAGCTTGAACAAAGGTATATCCGCCTAAATCGACTTTATTGTATAAGTAAAGCATGGGAATATCCTTAACGCCGATTTCTTCTAAAACCGCATTGGTCGTAGCCACATGTTCTAAATAGTTAGGATCACTGGCATCAATCACATGAAGCAATAAATCCGCCTCCTTGATTTCTTCGAGCGTCGATTTAAAGGCTTCAACTAAAACGTGTGGTAAATAGGCAATAAACCCTACCGTATCAATCAATAGAAAAGGCAGTTTGCCTTGCTGGTCAACTAAACGTGTAGAAGTTTCCAATGTCGCAAACAGCATATCTTTTTCAAAAACACGCTTATGCTCTTTATGATTTTTCTTCATCAATGTATTCATCAAAGTTGATTTTCCGCTATTCGTATAGCCAACTAAACTGACGATCGGAATATCATTATTTTGGCGCTGTCTTCTTTGGATTTGACGTTGTTTAACGGTTTTGCGAAGCTCCTGCTTAAGCTTTTGCAGTTGCCCATACAACTGACGTCTATCCAACTCCAACTGTGTTTCACCGGCACCTCTAAAGCCTGACCCACCCATTTGACCGATAATATCCTGATGCTGTCCAACCAATCTAGGTAACTGATAGTTAAGTTTTGCAATCTCAACTTGTAAAATGGCTTCTTTTGTATGAGCTCTTTTCTCAAAGATAGCTAAAATCAAAGATGTTCTATCCAAGATATCAATTTGCAAGGCGTCACTTAAATAATTATATTGTCGAGCTGTCAATTCATCGTTAAAAATAACATACTGAATATCTTGTGCAAGAATGAAATCTTTAAGCTCTATCATTTTACCGCTGCCGACATAACTTAAATCATTGATTTTATCTAAATTCTGAATCATTTCATAATCAATGTCTAATCCTAAGGCTTTTCCCAACTGTCTTAATTCTGTTATCTTTCTATCAAATGTATCATCATCTTCAAAACTTTTGACACCAACTATTAAATTTGCCACCAAATCACCTCTATTTTTTTAATTGACGCATACAATGAATAAGGAGGTTGCATCTATGAATAAAATAATCCAAAACATTCCCCTAATCCTTATTTTTATCACGTTTACGTACAGTTTAACACATCTAGCCACCATAAATCAAATAACGGAACAATCTTTTCAAACCGTCATTCATTTATTTTTCAGTCTGTATCCTCTCATGGTTATTTTCTCTATCATGAGCGATTTGAATATCTTTAACTTCGTCAGCTACTTCATAAGTCCTCTTTTCAAAGTTGTTTTCCATCTCAATCAACAAGAAACAGCCATTTATCTAGCTTCTGTTTTCTCCGGTTATCCGACTTTTGCCAAGCTGATTAAAGATAATTATCTGCAAAACAAGATTACATTAGATAGTGCCAATCATCTGCTTAAGTTTACTTCACATGGTTCCATCGGCTTTATTGTAAGTACATTAGGTGTCGTTTTGTTTCACGATATGCCAACTGCTTGGTTATTATGGCTCATTCAAGTTGTTTCTAATCTTATCATTGCCTTTATATTTAGAAAAAGAGAAATTCCTCAAGAAAATCTGAAGCCAAATCAATCATTGAAATTGATGACGGTTCTTCAAAGCCAATTAAAATCATGCGCTGTTGTCTTCATTTATATTTTCGGCTTTATTTTAGTTTTTAACATTTTATCAGAGATGTTATTTAATCATCATATCATTGTCCATGGCTTTTTGGAATTCAGTCAAGGCTGTCTTAATCTATCAAACATTGATTTTAATCTTCAATTTCTGTTATGCAGTATTTGGATTGCGTTCTCCTCTTTCTCAGTTATTTTTCAAGTTACAACCTTATTAGATGGGTTAAAACTCGATATAAAAGGTTACATTATGACAAGAATACTTCAAGCTTTGATTAGCGGTTTAATCGCTTTAGCTATTATTTTAATATATTAACTACTTTGCGTTATACCCTTTAAGTGTAACGCTTTTCTTTATACAAAAAATCCTAAAGCAGTCTTTAGGATTTAATCAATATATTTTCTTTCAACACGCAACGAAATCAAACATAACACTTCATATGGAATAGTATCTAATTCATTTGCCATGCGATTTAAGGAAATATGAGGACCGAAAATCTCGACTTCATCACCCACTTGGACATTCTTGTCAACGTGCAGCATCATTTGATCCATACATACTCTACCGACAATTTGATATTCATGCCCATTGATATAAACATATCTATCTTGATTTTTTCTAATAATGCCATCAGCATATCCAATAGGAACCGTGGCAATATATTCATCTTGTTGAGCTTGATAAGTAAAGCCATAACCGACACATTCACCTTTTTGAATTTGTTTTACCATGACGACCTTGGTTTTTAAAGACATCACTTGTTTTAAAGGGGTATCTTCATGACCGTCAGGTTCAATGCCGTAAATAGCAATACCGGCTCTTACCATATTCGTAAAATCTTCATGGTGGTATAAAGCCCCTGCGGTATTAGAAGCGTGAATGTATTTAAAACTGTGATTTTGAACAATCTCTTTAAAACGCTTAAACTGTCTATCGTAGGTATCATTAGGCTCATCGGCTGCTCCATAGTGTGTAAAAACACCCTCGGCAATAATAGTGGGATTATTTTGAATAAGTTTTAAAGCCTTCTCAAAATCCTCTTTAGACTTAAAGCCTAAGCGATTCATTCCGGTATCAATTTTAATATGCACCTTTAAAGATTGTTTAGATGAAATCAGTCGCTGTAAATAGTCAAGTGAATATAGGCAAATCGAAATATCATATTGACTGGCTAAATATAAATCCTCTTCACAAATTGCCCCTAAAACTAAAATACCTTTAGTAATGCCTTGTTCTCTTAACTCGATGGCTTCACCTAAAGTTGCCACACCAAACATTTCGACATAAGGCATCAAAGAAGAAATTTTAGCTACTTGAATAGCTCCATGCCCATAAGCGTCGGCTTTCACAATCGCCATCAGCGGTTTTTTTGAAGTTTCATGAATATAATGAAGATTGTCTTTTAAAGCTGATAAATCTATCATAGAATAAGTATCACGATATGCACTCATTACTCTCACCTCGCTTATTCCATTATAGACTATTTATTCTTCGATGACAACGCTATTTCGCATACTGCTGATGACTTGTAGTTTTTCTTCTTCGTTCAACTCATCTGAGAAAATCTGACACAAGGCATCTCCCTCTAATAAACTGACAACGTGCTCATCGATAACAGCTACACTTCCGGCAACTTCTAAAATCTCGCCTTCCATTTTCTCAATCACAAAACCATCGCTTCGCTCTAAAGTATTTTCGACAATCGTAAAATGTTCTTGTCCTGAAAATCTTAAAATATGTTTTTCATTACCGTTAATATCGGCTTTTGTTTGGTCAACCAATTCACTGCCAAGCATTTCTAACGGATAAAAAGGTAAATCGCTCATCGCACTAGTTGTCGCACTCGAATCAGCCTGAACAGTAAATAAATTCTTATCTATCTGTCCATTCCATTCAAATTTAGCCACATCTAACATCACAATTTCAACCTCATTATCATCATACAATGTCACATTTTTCAAATTGATATCATCGTCAAAGATAACTTCTAAATGTGTGACTCTTGGATCAGAGGGATACGTTAAAGGCGCTTGAATTTGATAGCCGTTATCAATACTGTTTGATTCGTATTCCTCATCAAAAACACGCATAATTGTTTGCATAACATAAGGCTTAAAAGAGTTAAATGGCCATTCGCTTTTAAATTGAAAAGCTCGATTTAGACTAGGTGCTATCACAAAAACACCATCTTGATTACGAATAATCCGCTGTTTTTGATAGGAAGCCTGATCTTCTAAATCTACACAGAAAAAATCCTGTTCTCCATCTTTTAAATAAGAAACTTTAACATTAAAATTTCTTAAATCTTCACCATCTAGCATCTTCATCACAGCCTCTAAATGATAGCTAGTCATATTTTCTTGAAGATTTTCAACCTTTTTAGAAATAGATGGATGTGTGATTTTAAAATAAACCAAACCTGAAAGCAACATCACACCCGCAAGCACTGCAATTACTATTTTTTTCATAAAATTATTCACCTCATTTTCTAATATCATTCTATGAATAAAAAAAAGAGTTTATGTTATGAATAATTTCAAAGAAAATGTCTATAATAGAGGCATGGAGGTTTGAAAATGAACACTATTCAAAAAATTGCATTAGTATTTACAGTGATTGGTGCCATTAACTGGGGGTTAATCGGAATTTTTAACTTCAATCTGGTATCTGCCCTATTTGGTATAGACTCCTTTTTAACAAACTTAGTCTATATTATCGTTGGTATCAGCGGTTTAATCAATGCTATGTTGTTATTTACAGATTTAGACTAAGAACAAACACCTCTTTGATTGCTAAAGAGGTGTTTTTCTATATTTATTTTATACAATGATGATATGTGTATATCATTATTTATAACCCTAGACTAGATAATATAACCTTGCTTTGTTAATTTTATTGATCGGGTTGTTGCCCATCATGTGCCTGCCATTGACAATCTAATAATTGAAAATGGGAAAACACTGCTTTAAATGATGAATTTTCAGGTGAACAAGCATAGATGCCAAAGCTTATTTTTTCTTTGCCTTCATAAACATGACAAATACGCAACTGTTCAAAATGAATGCCATCTAATGACGATTCAAGACAGTAGTCATCTTCTCTTCGACTGAAACGATACCACATCTCTTTGACAGATGCCGCTATTGTTGTCGTTGCCCAATCAGAGTAACCGTGATTTGTAACGACACTGCCTAAGTGTTGGAAGTTTTCATTTTCATATTCAACAGAAGCTTTTAACCAATTGTCACTATCTAAATACATGACGATGCCACATTGATCAAAGCGATGATGGCTTTCCTCAAAATTTGTTTTTACGACAAAACTAAAATACTTTTCATCTGTTGTCATTTGAAAGACAGGG
>CAJUOR010000062.1 GCA_910588165.1 uncultured Thomasclavelia sp. | reverse complement strand
AAGAAATGATTTAAATGTAGTTCTAAAAAATATAGTGCTAGCTTCTAAAGACGGGGTTCGTGCTGCAAAGGCAATGGGTATTTGCTTTGGTGATGAGTAATCATCACCTTTTTAATTTATAAAAATTTAATGAAAGCTCTTTTAAATTTAATCTTAACGTAGTATAATATGATGTGAAGAAAGATATAAGGAGGAATTTTACGATGATTAAAATTATTATTAGCTGTGCTATGTCAGATAAAATCAGAGGATTCTATGACACATTCGCAGATGAAAAAATCACAAAATGTACTTTCGACAAGAAAGTAGGAATTAAACATTACTATGATGTTGAAACAGAAATGGCACCTGCAGATGCAGCTAAATATTTAAAAGGTAAATTACCTGATGGTGGAGCTATTTATTTCTCAGTTCAACCAGACGGATACTTTGGTTAATTTGAATTAGACGGGACAGTCACTTGGCAACAAGTGACTTTTTGTTTGTAATTATAGGATTTTCTTGTTATAATCGTGAAGTATAAGAAAGTAGGGGGAAATATGAAAATATTTAACGGACCTGATTTAAGTCAAGCTAGAAAGCGGAGCCGTCAGGAAACACAAGTTATTAAAGATTCATTTGATATTCCTTCTTCAATGCAAAATATTGGAGAAGGTCAAACATATTTTATTCGCACTTATGGCTGTCAGGCAAATGAAAGAGATAGTGAAACTTTGCGTGGTATTTTAGAAGCTATGGGGTATGTGCAAAGCGATGTCATGGAAACAAGTCAAATTATTATTTTAAACACTTGTGCGATTCGAGAGAATGCCGAACAAAAAGTGTTTGGTAAAATCGGGAATATCAAGAATTTAAAGCAGAAAAATGAAGATGTTATTTTAGCGATTTGCGGTTGTATGGCACAAGAGGAAAGTGTTGTGAATGCCATCATGACTAAATATCCGCACGTCGATTTGGTCTTTGGAACGCATAATTTACATCGTTTGCCTCAACTTTTAGAAAGTGCAATGGCAAGTCAAAAAACGATTGTGGAAGTATGGTCTAAAGAAGGCGATGTGGTCGAAGATGTGCCGGTTGTCCGTAATGATCAATTTAAGGCATGGGTTAATATCATGTATGGTTGTGATAAATTCTGTACATACTGTATTGTACCATATACAAGAGGTAAAGAGCGTTCAAGAAAAATGGAAGATATTCTTGCCGAAGTTAATGATTTGAAAGCCAAGGGCTATCAAGAAATTACATTATTAGGACAAAATGTGAATGCCTATGGTAAAGACTTAGCAGGAGAAATTGATTTTGCTACATTGCTAGAAGCGACAGCTAAAACAGGAATTCCAAGAATTCGTTTTACGACAAGTCACCCTTGGGATTTTAACGACCGTATGATTGATATGATTGCTTCTTATGATAATTTAATGCCATTCATTCATTTACCGGTTCAGTCAGGTGATAACGATGTCTTAAAACTGATGGGTAGAAAATACACGATTGAGCAATATAAAGAATTATTCGATAAAATCAAAACAAAAATTCCAAATTGTGCTGTATCTACGGATATTATTGTCGGTTTCCCAAATGAAACAGAACAACAGTATCAACATACTTTGGATATTGTGAATTACTGTAAGTATGATAATGCGTATACATTTATTTATTCTCCACGTATTGGAACACCGGCTGCAAAAATGCAAGATAACGTTGCGATGTCTGATAAAGAGCAACGTCTGTATCGCTTGAATGAATTAGTTAATCAGTATGCGTGGGAAAACAACCAAAAATATTTAGGACAGAAAGTCAAAGTGTTAGTTGAGGGTCCTTCTAAAAAGAATCCCGATGTCTTGACAGGTTATACGGAATCGCAAAAGCTTGTCAATTTCAAAGGAGATTTCCAATGTATCGGTAAAATTGTAACAGTTGAGATTACGGAAGCTAATACATGGTCATTGAAAGGAAAGGTTATTCTTGAATAAAGCAGATCAATTAGCGAAGAATTTGAATCGCATGATATTGCAGTCTAATGAATACAAAAGTTATGCGAAATCTTTAAAAGCTATCAAAGAGCATCCGGAGATATTAGAATTAGAAAAAGAATTAAAGGATTTACAAAAGAAATTGTTGCATCTAAGAACTCAAAAAGAAGTGGACACTAAACAAGAGATGGCAATTTATCAACAAAAAAGAGGTTTATTTGAAAACCACCCTCTAGTTGTGAACTATTTAAGTGACAAAGAAGATTTGGAAAGCTTGTGCCACTTTATAGGAGAAGCGATTACCGGCGGTATCAACGAAAAGTGCTAAACAGCACTTTTTTTGATGCATTTTTAAATTTTCGCAACATATAATAAGCTAGGAGGGGAAGGATATGTCTAAAGAAATTCGAGAAATTATTACAAAAGCGGTTATTGGTAAAGGAAGATTAAAAAATAAAACAACTTATCCACTCAATAGTGTAGCCAATGCCTCATCTATTTTAGGGTGTTGGATTGTCAATCATCATTATGAGGCACATCTTCAACAAGGGAAACTTTATGTCAAAGGGTCTTTTGATTTAAATATTTGGTATTCTTTAGATAATGAACAAAAATCTCAGGTTTATGTTGAAAGTATTTCATATCAAGATGAACTGCGCATCATAACAAAAGAAAAAGTCAGCTTTGATGGCGATATTATGCTGATTGCGAATTGTTTGCAGGCACCGGTTTGCTTAGAGGCAAAACTCAATGATAATGGATTGATTGAAGTTACGGTTGAGAAAACTTTACATGTGGATATTGTGGGGGAAACTAAAATCAGTATTGAAGTCAGCGATCAAATCGAAGATTGGGACGAAATAGATATGGAAATAAATCCTACATTTTTAGAAAAATAAGCACAAAAGGTTGCTTATTTTTTTCTTTCTTTGGTAAAAGTATGCTATAATAGATAAGCTAAAAAGGAAGTGAGTAGAAATGAAAGTGAAACAGAAATATACACCGATGATGATGCAGTATTTGGAAATAAAAGAACAATATCCTGACACGATTGTCATGTTTAGACTAGGGGATTTCTATGAAATGTTTTTTGACGATGCCAAAATGGTATCCCGTGAGCTTGAGTTGACCTTGACCGGAAGAGATGCCGGGGCAAAAGAACGTGTACCGATGTGTGGTGTTCCCCATCATGCAGTCAAAGCTTACATTCAGCGTCTGATTGATAATGGTCATAAAGTTGCCATTGTGGAACAATTAGAAGATCCAAGCCAAGCAGAAGGAATTGTTAAGCGAGGTGTGATTCAGATCATTACTCCGGGAACAGTGATGGATCAAACGGATTTAGCTAATAATTTTATCGCAGCGATTGAAATGTTTGATTTCCATTATAGTTTAGCATTTTGTGATTTAACAACAGGCGAATTTATAGTAGAAACACTTGAAAAAGATCAGACGAGCTTAGAAAATGAATTGTTAGGAATGCATATCAAAGAATTAGTGACACCTTCGACTATTCCTTTAGAAGAATATGAAAAAATTAAAAATGATCATAATATCATGATTTCTTTATACGATGATGATAAGGCTGAAACAAGTCATAGCGCTTTGTTGAAAGAGATTAAAGATTTTAAACAGATGAAAGTATCCAGCCTATTATTGAATTATTTAAAGCTCACTCAAAAAAGAGAGATTGACTATATTCAGCCAATTAAAGAAATTAATCGTAATGATTATTTAAAGATGGATATTCATGCCAAAAGTGCTTTAGAATTAACTGAAACCATTCGAGGTAAAGAAAAGTACGGCAGTCTATTATGGTTATTAGATAAAACAAAATGTGCGATGGGGGCACGTCTATTAAAACAGTGGATTGATAAACCGTTGGTCGATGTTGCTAAAATCAATGAGCGTTTGGATATTGTCGAGTTATTTAATGATAACTTCATCGAAAGAGAAAGCATCAAAGAGATCTTGAAAGAAGTCTACGATCTTGAGCGTTTGGCAGCTCGAGTGGCTTTTGGCAACATCAATGCCAGGGACTTAATCTGGATTTCCAAAACCTTAAAAATACTACCGGAATTGAAGTATCAGCTGATGACTTTAAATCACCCTTTAACAAATGCCTTAGCTGAGCGTTTAATTGATTTAAGTCGCATTACCGATTTAATTGAACAGGCATTTGTGGAAGCACCTCCTCTTTCAGTTAAAGAGGGCGGAATGTTTAAAAAAGGTTTTAATGAACAGCTAGATGAGTATTTAGAGGCCAGTACGCATGGTAAACAGTGGATTTTAGATTTTGAACAGCAGGAAAAAGAACGTACCGGTATTAAAAATCTCAAAGTTGGTTATAACAAAGTTTTCGGCTACTATATTGAAGTTACAAGAAGTTATTTGGGACTTGTAACTGAGAAAATGAATTATACACGTAAGCAAAGCTTATCAAATGCCGAAAGATTTATTACGCCTGAATTAAAAGAGATGGAAGCAAAAATTTTAAATGCGGAAGATAAAATTGTGGCGATGGAGTATGAATTATTTCTTCAAGTCAAAGACTATGTGAAAAAAGATGTTCATTTGTTGCAAGATGTTTCTAAGGTTGTAGCTCAGATAGATGTTTATATCGCTTTAGCACATTTAAGCAGTCAAAATCGTTATGTGCGTCCGATTTTTAATCAAGAACATTGTTTCATTGTCGAAAACGGTAGACATGCAGTCATTGAAGAAGTGATGAAAAATGAAAAATATGTTGAAAATGATTTGCATTTAGATAAAAATGAGCGTCTATTGATGATAACCGGACCGAATATGGGGGGTAAAAGTACCTATATGCGTCAAATAGCATTGATTGTGATTATGGCTCAGATAGGTTGCTTTGTTCCGGCTTCTAAAGCCGAATTGCCGATTTTTGATCAATTGTTTACCCGTATTGGCGCAAGCGATGATTTGATTTCAGGACAATCTACTTTTATGGTCGAGATGTTAGAAGCTAATCGAGCCTTACGCAACGCAACAGAAAACTCACTGATTATTTTTGATGAAATAGGTCGTGGAACGGCAACTTTTGATGGTATGGCAATCGCTCAGGCGATGGTTGAATATATTGCTAAAGAAGTTAAATGTAAAGCTTTATTCTCAACCCATTACCATGAATTAACGATGCTGGAAAATGAGATTGAAGGTATTAAAAATGTTCATGCCTCAGTGATGGAAAAAGATACAGATATTGTTTTCCTCTATAAAATAAAAGAGGGGCAAGCCAATAAATCTTATGGGGTGAATGTAGCAAGATTAGCCATGTTACCGGATATGATTTTAACTAGAGCAGATGTTATTCTGAAAGCATTAGAAGAAAATAACATAGAAAAAGTGCTGATAGATACTCACCCTTTGCCTAATATTGTTAAAGAGGTTGCCCCAAGTCAGCTAGAACTCTATTTGGCAAAAATGGACCCGTTGAATATGAGTCCGATGGAAGCCTTGAGCGCTTTAATGGAACTCAAAAAACTTTGTGGAAAGTAGGTGCTTTATGACTAAAATACATATTCTCGATGACACCCTAGCAAATAAAATAGCTGCTGGTGAGGTTATCGAACGTCCTGCCAATGTTGTCAAAGAATTAGTTGAAAACAGTATTGATGCTAAGGCTACGCACATTCAAATTGAGATTATTGACGGGGGCTTAAATAAAATCAGAATTGTCGATAATGGACAAGGCATGAGCTTTGACGATGCTAAAATGTGCTTTTATCGTCATGCGACTAGCAAAATCAAAGATGATTTTGATTTATTCCGCATATCTTCTTTAGGATTTAGAGGAGAAGCCATTCCCTCCATTGCCTCTATCTCTCGCTTTGAGTTAAAAACAAGTCAAGGGCATACAGGTTCACGCATCGTTTATGAATTCGGCAAGTTATTGGAAGAAGCCAACGATGATGCCAGAAAAGGAACGGATATAACGATTACACGTTTGTTTCAAAATGTTCCGGCACGTTTGAAATACATGAAAAGCACCCAAGCCGAATTTGCGGCAATTCAAGGCTATGTGGAAAAATTAGCTGTTTCTTATCCTGAGATTGGTTTTAGTTTATATCATCAAAATCGAGAAGTTTTTAAGACTAACGGTAATGGTAAATTATTGGAAGTGATGGCGGGTATTTATGGTTTGCAAGCAGCTAAAAGCATGATTCCTGTTGATTTTGGAGATGATGAATTTCATATTACGGGCTATATTTCTAAGATCGATTTATCACGTTCTTCTAAAAATTATATGATGACTTTGGTTAATCATCGTGTTGTTCGCAATAGCTTAACTTTAGATGCTTTAAATGAAGCTTATCGTCCATACCTGATGCCAGACCGTTATCCGATTGCTTGTATCAATATTGATATCGATCCGTTTTTAGTAGATGTGAATGTTCACCCGGCAAAATTAGAAGTTCGTTTTTCTAAATCTAAGCAGTTAAAATCTTTATTACTAGAAGGGTTTGGTAAGGCGTTGAAAGATAAGGATCAAACATATCGAGCAACTTATAATGCTAAACCTCGTTCTAGTTTCAAAGTTGATTTTAATCAAGAGCGCTTAGAATTAGAAGCTGACGAAATTCCTGAAATAAATAGGGAAGCGGTTCAATCTATATCTTCTTCCAAATTTGTTGAAGAGCATCTTGTGAATAAGGCTATGCCTATGGTTCAAGAGGAATTAGCAAGCTATGAGGGGTTGCCGCAAGAAGAATTGTTAAGCATTGTTCAACAAGAACCCTCTAGCCAAACTTTGACTGTCGAGAAACCTCAATTAAAACCACTGAAAAAAAAGCTAATGGTAAAAGGGCAAGTCAGAGGAACTTATATTATTGCCGAAGATAGCGAAGGTATGTATATTATTGATCAACACGCAGCTAAAGAAAGAGTCAATTACGAGTACTATCTTGAGCAGTTTGAAAAGCGCGACCATTCTTTACAAGATATGCTTATTCCTATTGTGTTAGATTATCCTCAAAGCGAGTGTCTGCTTTTACAAGAAAGAAAAGATCTTTTGCTAGAGGTAGGAATTGATATTCAGCCATTTGGACAAAACAGTATTGTTGTTAAGCAGTTGCCAGTATGGATGAAGCAAATTGATGAGCAAGTCTATATCGAAAATATGATAGATCAAGTTTTACACACTAATAAAGTTGATTTATTGACATTAAGAAAAGAAGCTATTGCAACCTTGAGCTGTAAAGCCAGCGTCAAAGGAAATACTTATTTAGATACAAGTAATATGCAAAATATTATTGATGAACTGATGCGTTGTGATAATCCGTATGTTTGCCCACATGGTAGACCGACGATGATTTCTTATACAGATTATGAAATAGAAAAATTATTTAAGCGGGTGGTTTAGTGAAAAAGAAGGTATTAGTTGTTATAGGACCGACAGCGGTTGGAAAAACTAAATTGTCAATTGCTTTAGCTAAAAAACTTAATGCGGAAATTATCAGCGGTGATTCCATGCAGGTTTATAGAAGATTGGACATAGGAACGGCTAAAGTAACAGAAGAAGAAAAAGAAGGTGTTATCCATCATTTGATAGATTGTCGCGACTTTAATGAAGGTTATAGCGTATCGGATTTTCAAAATGATGTTCGTCAACTAATAGATGAAATCAGTGCCAGAGGACATCTGCCTATGATTGTAGGCGGAACAGGTTTATATATACGAGCGGCTTTGTACGATTACCGATTCGATGATACCGGACATGAGGTTAACTTTGCTAAAAAGTATGCCCATTACAATAATCAAAAACTTCATGATTACCTTGCATCTTTCGATAAAACAAGTGCCAGTCAAATTCATCCTAATAATCGCCATCGTGTTTTGCGAGCTATTGAAATTTATGAAACGACAGGTAAAACCAAGTCAGAACAAATCGAAGCCGATGTTTCAGAACCATTATACGATACATTAGTTCTAGGTTTGAATTTAGAACGAAAAAAACTCTATGCCCGTATTGAACAAAGAGTCGAACAAATGTTTAAAGTTGGATTATTGGAAGAATTTAAGTCAATTGTTGCTTTAGGAGCAAACGCTGAGATGCAAAGTATGAAAGCTATCGGCTATCGAGAACTGTTTGATTATATCAATGGAAAGGCTACTTTAAAAGAGGTAAAAGATAAAATCTGTTTAGATTCACGTCGCTATGCCAAACGCCAAATGACTTGGTTTAAACATCAGATGGATGTGCAATGGATTGAGGTTGATTTGAATAATTTCGATGCTACGATTGCAAATGCGAAGGCTCTATCATTGAAATGGCTACAATAAGAAAGACTGTGTTGCGAATTCAACACAGCCTTTTAGTTTTTCTTAGGTAAATGATTTAGTTTTTTAATATTAGATGTTCTACCATGCTTCATGATTCTTTCATAGAAGTTAGTTAAATTCTTTTCGTAGTTGCTTGTCTGTTGCGGAATATAGAATTGTTCATGTTCTAAACCGATTGGTAAATACTGAATATACTCCCATAAATCCTGACGGCTGTAATCATATTTTTCATCTTCGGCTAAACCGACCGGCGTTAAGCGTAAGTAATAGGGAGCCGGTAAATTATTTTGACGAAGGCATTCGGTAGCGCGATCAATGGCACTTTCAGCAGATTTAGATTTAGGTGATAATGCTAAGTCGATGACAGCGACGCTTAATGGAATACGTGCTTCCGGAAACCCAATGCGTTTGGCAGCGTCAATAGCGTTTAAAGTACGAGCACAAGCCATTGGGTTAGCTAATCCGATATCTTCATAGGCAATGGTAATCAAACGTCTTTCTAAAGATTCGATGTCATTGTATTCAATCAATTTAGCTAAATAATATAAGGCACCATTTGGGTCGCTACCTCTAATTGATTTCTGAAATCCACTTAATGTATCGTAATATTCGTCCTCATCTTTATCGTAGTGCATATTTGTTTTTAGATTGTAACGTTTTATATCTTCTATTTGAATATGATGATTGGAACAGCCAATCATACAAAGCTCTAAACAGTTTAAGGCATAACGAATGTCCCCACCGGCTAACTTTGCCAATATATCTAAGACTTTATCATCAGCGGTATAACCTTCATGGACTAAGGCTTTATTCAAGCCTTGAAAAATATGACTAGGTTGAAGTGGCTGAACTTCAAAAATATGACATCGGGAACGAATGGCCGGATTGATTGAATGATAAGGGTTTGCCGTTGTACACCCGACAATAACTAATAATCCACTTTCAATATGGGGAAGTAGATGATCTTGCTTATCTTTATTTAAACGATGAACCTCATCAATAATGACAAATAAGCCATCATATAGTTTGGCTTCTTCAATGATTGTATCCATTTCTTTCTTGTTACCTGTTGATGCATTAAAAATACGGTAGGGGATATCTAAGTCATTGGCTAGACAAGTAGCGATAGTTGTTTTGCCACAGCCAGGTGGACCATATAGAATCATAGACATAGGATGACGGTTTTTAATAAATTGATTTAAGATGCTATTTTCTTTTACTAAGTGTTCTTGCCCTAAGATATCGCTAAGATGTTGCGGACGCATCCGATAAGCTAATGTTTGTTTCATCAAATACCTCTTTTCATTTCATGTTTATTTTTATATAATGGTAGTAATTCTTATATAATAGTAAAGCGATAAGAGGAAAATGTAAAGAGAAAAGGAAGATGAAAAATGCGTTTAGTTTTACAAAGAGTAACTTTTGGTTCAGTAACAATTGATCAGATGCTACGAGGCAAGATTGATCAAGGATATGTTGTTCTAGTAGGCTTTGGCAGTCAAGATGATGAATCTGTATTAGCACCTATGATTGATAAAATGCTAAATCTGAGAGTTTTTGAAGATGAGAATGGCAAAATGAATCGTAGTTTATTAGATGTCGGTGGAGCGATTCTATCTATTTCACAGTTTACATTATATGCAAACTGCCGTCATGGAAGAAGACCGGGATTTACTGATGCTTTAGCACCAAAAGATGCGATTCCTTTATATGATACCTTTAATACAATGATTAAAGCTAAAGGTGTACATTTGGAGCAGGGAGAGTTTGGGGCAGATATGAAAGTTGAAATTCATAATGATGGACCGGTAACCATTATATTAGATAGTGATGTAGATATTGCTAAGAAATAAGGATAAATATTATAAAATGATAAAATAAAATGATATTCAGGCTTTTATGCCATGCTTTTACATCTAATTGAAGTAGAAATGGATAAAAGTTTGAATATTTTTAAAAATATATTGACAATTTTGAAATGATTTGATAGTATATATGAGCAGTCAAAAAGAAGCCCGATAAAAGGAAAGTCAATGGAAAAAGAAATGAAAAAA
>CAJUOR010000061.1 GCA_910588165.1 uncultured Thomasclavelia sp. | reverse complement strand
AGACTGATAGCCAATCTTGAAGTTTGGATACTTTACTTAAAGATGTAAAAAAGGAATTTTATTTTCGTAAAATTCCTTTTTAATTTCTTTTTATTCCCGCTTCTTCCAGATAGGTAATCAATTTTTTATTAAACATTCCTGTGATTTTATTTGTTTCGCCGTTTTTTAAACGTAGTGTAATGGTACTTGCTGTTCCGATAGAAAAAGATGCTATTTCCTTTAATTGATGTTCAAATTCCGAAGATAATCTTCCTTGGGTTGATTTGAAGATGACCCTTTGATTAGTCACATACAACTTTCCGGGATTGGCTTGGGGTAAAAACATAAATTTTTTAATATGTGATGCTTGTTGTTCACCCAATAATTTTTCACCGAGGTTTAAATTTGGTTTTGCCATTGTTTGATCACTCCTTTATCTTGAGCATATCATAAAACTAAATGGGCTTCAATAGCATTAAAGCAGTTTTGCTTGTTTGGATTATTTAAAGATAGAAAATAAGCGATATAGGGTTTTTGGGTAAAGAAAAGAACCTCTTTCATTAGAGGTTCGATAAGTTGAATTTAGTTCAAACGTTGCTTTTATTCTTGTGGAAAGGTGTCAACGAGATAGGCTAAAACAACATTACGTCCATCACCCGAACTGCTTTGACAAGTAGATAAGGTAATCAGATGCTCGGCTTTCTCAGGAACAATTTTAGGTGTTTGAACTGAATTAGCTGCGTTGTTTGTAATATAATTTTGCATACTGTTATTATTAGGGAAATTCAGCGTATAGACATCGCTTCCCGCAACAGTTGAAAATGCCGCATAGATACGATATAAACGAATTTCATCTCTGGTATAGATATAGATGTAAGCATGTTTTGAGAAAAATTCTTTATCATTAATATACTGTGATAATTCACCAAACATACTGTTATCCATCATATTATGTCCATAGATGATAGTGTTGTCATCTTCTAAGCTAGGCTTGTTATTGGTATCAATGAAAATTGCGCCCGCACGAGATTCATTACCTTGGGCATCATAATTTAAATATTTGATAGGGTCATTAGCACTATAGAGCAGAGGATATGAAATCTTAGTATCGGGAATGAGAATATAACCGATAACCTCATCGTTAATAGCAAATAGACTATCCATATCAATTTTTAACATCTTTTTAAGTAACCCTTCGCTATCTAGTTCATAAGTCGCATCACCTATAACATCTTCAATGATGTTGGCATATACCGAGTCCATAGACTTATATTCAAAGTAATAGCTAATCAGTTTATAACCTGAGAAGATAAAAATACATAAGCAAATCGCATTAACAAGATGTAATATAGTATTGATTTTACACTTTTTTTTAGACATATTTGTCACCTCATTCATATTATACAAGAATTAGTGAAGCAAATGCAAGTAAAAGATAAAGCGTATCTATTGGACAAATCGATAAGAGTGTGGTAAGATAGTAACATAAAAAAAGGAGATGAATTTTATGATTCGTATTGCAATAAATGGTTATGGTAATTTAGGTCGTGGCGTTGAAAAAGCCATCTTAAAAAATCCTGATATGACCTTGGTAGGAATTTTCTCACGTCGTGGTAAAGAAGGTATGACTTCTGATTTAGGCTATCCTATTATTTCATTAAATGAAGTTGAAAATTACAAAGATAAAATTGATGTTATGATTTTATGTGGTGGTTCTGCAACTGATTTACCTGTTCAAGGTCCTGCTATGGCTAAACTGTTCAATACAGTTGACAGTTTTGACACACACGCTAAAATTCCGACTTATTTTGAAGAAATGGATGAGATGGCTAAAGCACATGAACACTTATCGTTGATTTCTTGTGGTTGGGATCCGGGTCTATTTTCATTAGCCAGAGCTCTATTCTCAAGTGTACTTCCAGATGGTAAAGATTATACATTCTGGGGCAAAGGCGTTTCACAAGGACATAGTGATGCGATTAGACGTATTGAAGGTGTTTTAGATGCTCGTCAATATACAGTGCCTGTTCAAGAAGCTGTGACACGCGCTTGTTCAAGCGAAAGACCTGACTTAACAACAAGAGAAAAACATACAAGAGAATGTTATGTCGTTGCAAAAGAAGGTGCAGATTTGAAGCGCATTGAAAAAGAAATCAAAGAGATGCCAAATTATTTTGCTGATTATGATACAACTGTAACTTTTATTTCTCAAGAAGAATTACATACCAAACATCAAGGCTTACCTCACGGTGGTTTTGTAATTAGAAATGGTGAAACAAGCGAAGACACAACGCAAATCGCTGAATTACGCTTAAATCTTGACAGTAACCCTGAATTTACATCAAGTGTTTTAGTCGCTTATGCAAGAGCTGTTGCTCGCATGGCTCAAGAAGGCAGTACAGGTGCTGTTACAGTGATTGATATACCATTCGCAAAATTAAGTCTTAAAGACGGTGCAACATTAAGAAAAGAATTGATTTAAAAAAGCTCAGAAATGAGCTTTTTTTATGCTTTTTGGCATGTACATTATTTTAAATAAGGATTAGATACCTCTTCTTTTAATCTTTGTTTTCTTTTAATATCATAGAGATGTCATTTTTCCTAAATCTAAACATTTGATAGAATAGGGATAATAGATAAATGACAACTACAAAGCCGATATAGCCTAACATGATGTTTAAATCTAGTGGCATCACATGATAATGACATAGCATAACACTACTTCCTACCGCTAAACCACCAATGAGCATATAAGCTGATTTTTGTTTAATGTATTCTAATTTAATGCTTTTCATCTGAATATCTAAACTATGCATTAAAGATAGGGCAGTTTTGTTTCTGTCACTGTCTTTTTTATTGAAGTAAAGTACAGCTATGGTATTAATCAATAAAGCAATAGCTTCTAGTACCATAAATAAGATATGGTATAAAATCATTTGATTTTCGTTTTGATGACGCATTTCTAAAATAGAATGAGATACACCGATGGTTTTATTCTTAGCCATTTCATTAAAAATACTGTTAATATTTGTTTCATCACCGACCAATTGGTAGTGATGATAGGTATCTAAAAATTTTTCGTAAAGGTTTTGATACTTTCCAAAGTCGATTTGAGAGGTTAACTCTTTTTTAATTAAACTGTCATTATAATAAATTTGAGCATAATAGGCATCAGGTTCTTCAACTATCGCTTTAATTACCAATTCGTGATCGAAAGTGAGATTATTAAACTCGTAGGTTAGCTTTAACGTTTGCCCAATCATAGAATTTTCATCTTCACCACTGAATAGAGCTAACGTTTTATCGTTGATGAGAATTTCATTTTCCTCAAGGGAATATTGTTTACTTTCTAATGGATAGATTTTAAGTTTGTAATGTCGGCTACCGATATCTACCGGTTGAAAAGACATGATGGGTTTATATTCATATTCGCCCGGGAAACCATCAAGATAAACTGGGTCTGTATAATAAAGATTAACGTAGACAGTTGTTCCGTTTAAAGCATCAAGACTTGTTTTGGGTGTAAATAGCTTTACATCAACGACATACAAAATTAACTGTACACTTAAAAGAAGGGTAAAGCTAATCACGGCAAGCAAGGTTCTATGATGGATAATCCGATGAATGTAGTGCCTTAACATTTTCTTTTGATAACCTTGAGTATTGGCTAAAGTTGAAGAAATCTCTTTTTCTCTTCTTTGATCGTTTAAACTCATTTCACCATTGGCAAGGGTATAGTGAAAATCGTAGTAATCTTTAACATAAGCAAACTCATGACAAGATACAATGACGATTTTATGGCGAGATAATTCTTTCAGTAATCCTAGAACAATCTCTTTATTATCAATATCTAAAGACTCAGTAGGCTCATCACAAATAATAACATCAGGTTTTTGGTATAGAGCCCTGGCAATACCGACTCTTTGTTTCTGTCCGCCTGATAACTCGTCTGGGTAATGGTTCTCTATTTCTTTTAAACCCAACGCAACTAATAAACTTTCATCAAAAGGTTCGCCTTGTAAATCAACACCCATACGGATATTTTCAAGCACAGTCAATTCGGAAATCAATTCATAGCTTTGAAAAATACACGCCATACGTACATTTTCAACTAATCTTTGCCCGCTTTGAAAATTCTCATAACCCGCAATTATATTAAGCAACGTTGTTTTTCCACAACCGCTAGGTCCTGTCAATAAATAAAAACCGGGGCTTGAAAAGTCGCAATTCAGATGATCGAATATAATATGTTGCCCATAGGATTTATGAATGTTTTTTAATTTTAACTGCATAGCTACCTCCTTCTAGTGCGATAACACCGACTAATGTGATGATGAAAGATGAAGCGTAAGTCATAAGATTATATTCTACAATATTGGCAATACCGATACGATTAGCTAACTGATTTAAGCCATCACAAAGATAGGAGAGTAAAGCCAATTGGATAATAGCCACTAATCCTAATAAAACTAGCATGATACCTATTTGAATCATTAAGGCTTGGTATTGATAGCGTTTTAGAATCAGTGTTTCTTTTTTCATGCGTTTATTTAATAACCATTGCATCATAACATACAAAACAATAATTGTCGCTAAAGCAAAGCTTGAGAAGATGAAAATGTTGGTTGGATTTTGATAGCTTTCTTGGACATAATCTATAGCGTTATACATTACAAAACGACTTTTATCGGCATTGAGAACGTTATCCATTTGCTTTCCGATTTTTTCACAATCAAGTTTGGGATCAACCAAAAAGCTTGCATAATGGTAGGTTGCTATATCACACTGACAACGATATTCACTTTCAATGACTTGGTCAAAACCACCATCAATAAAGAAAATTTGATTTTCTAGCTGTGATTCCATATAAGTAATACCACTAATTATCATAGGGAATTCTGCTAGAATTATATCTTCTTCTCTATCTTCATTTTCGATGATATCATCAAGGTTAGAACGAGAAACTACATCGGGAAGCATATAAAGCATCATTTCTTTTCCGACTAACTCTTCAAGGGATTTACATTTTATTGTTTTGCATAATTCTTCGGCAACATTTTTAGAAATAATAATTTCATTATATGCTTTTGGCATAGAGCCATAAATTAAGTCTAACTCAGTATTAGGAAATAACTGATAGGGGGTTACATCTAAATTTAGAAGTCGTGTAAATTCTGTTATAGGAAAAGTAAAGGGATGGTTCTTGATAGTGGATAGGCCGATAAAGTTGGTGTAATCGGAATATAATTTTCTTTCTTGGCTTGAGGGATCATTTTCATATTCCTGTAGTGAAAAAAACATCTGCTCATACCAATGGAATGGCTCTTGACCGGTTTCAAGATACTCTTTTTTATAGGTATTAACAATATCTTTTAAACCATCAATATCAACTTGTTTGATATAGGAAGAACGTGAATCGAACCATTTATATTTGACACTATCCCAACCTAAGCGGTAAGCTAATAAGCCATCAATGTTTTCGTGGGCAAGATAGATATCACTTTTTTGATAAGTATCGTAATATAAATAGTCGCTAGAAGAAAGCTCTATTTTGGTTTCAGTGATTGGCTCAGACATAAGCACGTTTTTACCCATACGCCAATTGGTAACACCTTTGATGGCATCATTCAAAGCTGGGTAAATAGAAATTAAGACAAAAACAATCAATACCGCAAAGAATAACAGAAAGTATCTAAATAGACTTTCTTGCCAGCGCGACTTTAATAATTTTAAAAGAACTGCCATTTGTTTTTTGAAACTTTTTTTATCGTCAGCTGTCAGTAGTGGTAAGTCTTTGTTTTCCAAAGGGGTATCTTGTAAAACAACACCTTTTCCCATTTGAATAACACGGTCGCTATATTTTTGGACAAGAGCGATGTCATGGGTGATGACGATCACTGCTATGTCATGAGAAATTTCTTTTAAAAGTTCCATAATCAATTCACCATTATCATGGTCTAAAGAAGCAGTCGGTTCATCACAGATTAAATATTGTACTTTGGTGAGTAGGGAGCGAATGACTTGTACGCGTTGCTTTTCCCCGCCTGATAGCTTTTTGACTTTCTGATGTTTATGAGGTAAATGAAATCGGATAAGTAATTCATCTATCTGTTTTACATCATCGCTAACTAATTTTAAATTGTCATAAACGCTTAAATTTTCCATCAAAACGGTATCTTGTTGAATGCATTCAACCTTGCCGTCAATTTCAAGACTTCCCTCAAACGCTGTATCATTCCCGGCCATAATATTGAGAAGGGTTGTTTTTCCACAACCGCTCGCACCGACAATAAATGTCATACCGTGATTGTTAAAAGTTAAGTTGATATCATCTAGGGCTAAAACATCATGATGCTTATTGTGATAAGTCTTACTGATATGGGTTAGTTTCATGTGTCAACCTCCTTTCGATCGAGTTGGGATAATTTATATTTTTATTATAATTGGAGCATAAAGAGTATTTCATATAAAGAAAGATAGTTGATATAACTTAATCAATTATCTGATACAGTCGGCGAAATGTGGGATATTTTGCCTAAAAATTAATAAATCTAATTGGTTATTTAGGCGTTAAATTTAGATAATCCTCTTTTTAAATTGACAAAAAGGGGACTGATGATGAAAATATTTTAAGTTTTAAAATTAGATGATGTTAGGCTTTTCTATGGATATACTGCGTTGCTTATTATAGCTTTGCACATTTAACAAATACTGCACGCTCTTTATAAGTACCAGGCTCTTTTGCGCGACAATCATTACAAAAACCTGTGTAATAATCAACATATATATTATATACATCTCTGTACCCGGACTTTCCGTGTTCACAAGCTTTATCTATTGTCACTTTTAGTTTTGAATCGGTTATGGAATAAATCATTGTTCTTCTAGTGCATACAGGACAAGGACGAGCCATAGCATGTGGGCTGATTTCTTCAGCTGTAGTCCCATGAGCTGAAGTGTTTACAGTAATTAAATTAACACAACTAAATACAGCTAATAGTAATAATACAATTTTTTTCATTTCTTTTACCCCTTTCCTATAATTTAGATAAAAAATTACTTCCGGAATGAATATATATAATTTTTATGTGAATCTATTATATCATAAATAAAAACGCTTTCATTTATACGGTTCTTATAGTAAGGATAATACATCATTTTATGGAGAGGAAAGGGTTTTGTGGAAAAAGAAAAAATCTCTTGATTTGTTTAAATAATAAAGGGGAAGCCTGATTGGTGTTTATTTTTTCTATTATTGACAAAGTGTTAATAAAATCCTATTTATGATAAAAATGTTTTTATTTTTGTGGAAAAAACGAAATTTGTAGTGGCTTTTATTGATTGTAAGTGTGGCTAAATAACGAATTATCTAATTTAGCCATGATATGAATATTCTAGCTTAGTCATAACCGTTATCATTTAGCTTGATAAAAGAAAAAACGCTGATACATTCAGCGTTTGTGGTGTATGGTGCCGACTACGGGATTCGAACCTGCGACCTACGCGTTACGAGTGCGTTGCTCTACCAGCTGAGCTAAGTCGGCGTATGATTATCATAAGACTTTTGATTTTAAAAGTCAATAACATTTTTTTAAAAAATAGGGCTTGATTTTCTAAAAGAAATGGTATAGAATACATTTAGCACTTAGAAAGCTTGAGTGCTAAAATGGAGGTGTACATATATGGAAAGAAAAGAATTTAAAGCTGAATCAAAACGTTTATTAGATTTAATGATTAACTCTATTTATACGCATAAAGAAATCTTTTTAAGAGAGTTGATTTCTAATGCCAGTGATGCAATTGATAAATTATATTATCAGACGCTTTCTAATAATGAAGCTGTAGCTAGAGATGACTTGCATATCTTGATTGAATTAAATAAAGAAGCACGCACAATTAAAATTTCCGACACCGGTATCGGTATGTCTAAAGAAGAGTTAGAAGAAAACTTAGGAACGATTGCGAAAAGTGGTTCTTTAGCCTTTAAAGAAGAATTAGCTAAAAAAGAAAAGCAAGATGAAGATATTGACGTTATCGGACAGTTTGGAGTCGGCTTTTATTCAGCTTTCATGGTGGCTAATAAAGTTGAAGTTATTTCAAAAAAATACGGCAGTCAAGAAGCTTACCAATGGACTTCAGATGCGAATGATGGCTATACAATCGAAGCTGCCGACAAAGCTGATTTTGGTACAACAATCACTTTGACATTAAAAGAAAACGCAGATGAAGAAGATTATGACAGATATTTAGATAGCTATGTTATTTCGGATTTAATCAAAAAATATTCAGATTATATTCGCTATCCAATCAAAATGGAGATGACAAAGTCCAAAAAGAAAGAAGATAGCGATGAATATGAGGATTATACAGAAGTTGAAACATTGAATTCAATGGTGCCTTTATGGAAAAGAAATCGCAAGGATATTACAGATGAAGAATACAATAGCTTTTACAAAAGTAAATTCAGTGATTTTACCGATCCTCAAAAAGTCATTCATACGCATGTGGAAGGAAATGTATCATTCGATGCTTTGTTATTTATCCCTTCACAAACACCGATGAATTTCTATTCTCAGGATTATGAAAAAGGCTTGCAGTTATATAGTCGTGGAGTCTTTATCATGGATAAGGCAAGCGACTTAATCCCTGAACATTTCCGCTTTGTGAAAGGTTTAGTCGATTCTCAAGATTTATCTTTAAATATTTCTAGAGAAATGTTGCAACACGATCGTCAATTAAAAGCGATTGCAAAGCGTATCGAAAAGAAAATCAAAGATGAATTAACAAATATGTTGCTTAATGAAAGAGAAGCTTATGAAACTTTCTATCAGAACTTTGGTTTAAACTTGAAGTTTGGAGTTTATAATCAATTTGGCATGAACAAGGATTTATTACAAGATTTATTGATGTTCTATTCATCTAGTGAGAAGAAATTAGTTACCTTGAAAGAATATGTATCCAGAATGAAGGAAGATCAAAAGGAAATTTACTTTATTTCAGGTGAAAATGTTGAGAAAATTGATAGATTGCCACAGTGTGAATTGGTCAAAGATAAAGGTTATGAAATTTTATATATGACAGATAACGTGGACGAATTTGCATTGCAAACGATGATGAATTACGATGAAAAACCGTTTAAAAATATTGCTATGGGAGATTTGAATTTAGAAAGCGAAGAAGAAAAAAAAGCGATTGAAGATAAAAACAATGCCAATAAAGAATTGTTAGATTTCATTAAAGAAGCCTTACAAGATAAAGTTGCCGAAGTTAAATTATCAAGTCGCTTAAAATCGCACCCGGTTTGCTTATCAGCGGCTGAGGGGATGTCTTTTGAAATGGAAAAAGTGCTTTCTAATATGCCGGAAGGTAATCCTTATGGAATGAAAGCAACACGGATTTTAGAAATCAATCCAAATCATGCGATTTTTGAAGCTTTAACACGTATCTATGCTCAAGATACTGATTTAGTGAAAGAATATGCGGGACTATTATATGATCAAGCTTTATTGATTGAAGGTTTCCCAATCGAAGACCCAATGGCTTTCTCAAGTAAAATTTGTGATTTAATGGTTAAAGCTGGTTAATAAACAATATGAAAGATGAGTTTTAGTTAAACTCATCTTTTTTTATTTAAAGCTTATTTAAAGTGTGCTATGATATAACCATCTGATACTTATTTAGAAAAAAATAGAAATGGACTGTCTTACACATTGATTCAATGATATGACGGACGGTTTGAATATACAAATAGGGGGGGAAAATCATGCTTAGAATAGAAACGGAAAGATTAATTATTCGTGGCTTTACTTTGAATGATGATGTGGATTTGTTTAGTTATGCTTCAAATTCGGAAGTCGGACCGGAAGCAGGGTGGCAACCTCATGCCAATATTGAAGAGAGTCAAAGCTTATTAAACTCATGGATAACTAATCCTGAAATTTTCGCAATTGAAGAAAAAGCAAGCGGTCATGTTATCGGGTCCATTGGGCTTCATCAACATTTTCAACGAGCAGTTCCATCACGTGAATTAGGGTATGCTTTAAAAAGAGAATGTTGGGGCAAAGGATATATGAGTGAAGCTGTCAAAGTGATGATAGATTATGCCTTTGAACAGTTTGGGATTGCATTATTAGTGGTTAAGCATCATCACCAAAATGAGCGTTCAAGGCGAGTGATTGAAAAAGCGGGTTTTCACTTTGAAGGAGTAGAGCGAATGGGTAAAATTCACCCTTCCACAAAAGAGGTATTAGATATTTATATTTATTCAATGACAAAACAAGAATGGAGAGATTTAAGATGTTAAAGATGATTTGTTATGAAAAGTGTACGACGTGTAAGAAAGCGCAGAAGAAATTAAACGATTTGGGTATTTCATATGAAATGATGGACGTCAAAAAGCAAGCACCTAATAAAGATTTACTATTAAGTCTTTTAAAACGAACGGATACGCCATCAAAAATGTTTAATACTTCCGGTAAAGTGTATCGTGAAAGAGGACTGTCCAAAATTGCGAAAAGTCTGTCTATTGAAGAAATAGCCGATATTTTAGCAACTGACGGAATGCTTGTTAAAAGACCGATTTTGTTTGATGAGAACATCTTGATTATCGGATATAAAGAAGCAGAATATGAAGCTTTGTAACAAAATAAAAAGAATATTGGGGATAATTCCCAATATTCTTTTTTGATGATATTTAATTATTTATTGAAGTTGTTGTAAACTTCCATAGCTGTGTTGAATACTTTAGCACCATTCATAGTACCGTAATCTCTCATATCGATGATATGAACAGGGAATCTGCCGGCAGCTAATTTTTCAAATTCTTTAGCTTTGAAACGAATTTGAGGTCCAACTAAAAGAATATCAAATTCACCAACGTTT
>CAJUOR010000060.1 GCA_910588165.1 uncultured Thomasclavelia sp. | reverse complement strand
CTGTAGAGGACAGTAGAAGTTCATATTAAAAATAAACACAATATACAGATTTATCACCGTGAGGGCTATCCGTTAAGAAAGCAGTGTACAAAATCAAAAAAAGGACGAACAATAAATCATTGTCATAAGTTGGAGGAATATCATAAAGAGGTAGAGAGAAACGTGACAAGTGATGAGGGCATAAAGTTGATGAATCAAAGAAGCAATGAAACAGAATGAACATTTGGGGGCTGGAAAGCAAACCATAATATCAGAAAATATCATCAAAGAAAAATAAAGAGAGAAGAATTAAACTAAGGCAATTGAGATATATACATAAATTTTTTAAGAAAAATTGCAAGTTTTTTTTAAGCACATCAAAAAATAAAAACGATATAACTTTTATCATAAAAGTGATAAAAAGGGACTGGAACCCCTTTCGGTAGTTAAAAAACTACTTACTTGTTATAGTCCATTTTTGTGTTCATTGTTAGATGAAGCTAGAGATAAAAATAGGGTATTCTTATGGTGGTTAAGTAATTTTAAGCAAAGGAAAATGTTTGGTAATCTTATTTTATTTGTTGTGGATTATTTAAAAAGCAAGAAGATTATATAAAATATATAATTTTGCTATACTATACATATCAAAATAGGTGTATATTTAATAAAGCTTTATTTATCTATATCATATAGAATTTGAAAATTATTGAGGTGAAAAAATGGAAGGCAAACAATATGTATTTGAGACGGTAATTGAGCCTGTGTTAGATAAAGGAGGGGCTTACGTACGATTTCCCTATGATCTTAGAAAAGAGTTGGGGAAAGGAAGATGCAAAATCGAGGCAACTTTTGATGGGGAATTTTACAAGGGCAGTATCGTCAATATGGGAGTAAAGAATGAAGATGGCAGTATCTGCTATATTATCGGTATTCGCAAGGATATTCGTGCTAAGATAGGCAAGCAGATAGGCGATAAGGTTTTGGTAACTGTTCAAGTTATTTGATGAAGGATATATATGAAATGTGCTTGTAACATTAAAAAACATGATTCAAATGCGAATCATGTTTTAAGGTTAGGCTTTATGTTTTAAATAGAGGTCATAGACCTCATTTTTCTTTAATTGAAAAGTTTTGGCAACGTCTTTAATTGCATCTTTAGGGCTGGCACCCTGGCTAAGGCGTTTTTCTATTTCGGCGATAATATCGACATCTTCATCTTGTTTTTCGATTTCTTTTGCCCCTTCAACCACAAGAACCATTTCTCCTTTTAGTGTTTCACAAAGGGGGATAATCTCTGAAATAGTACCTCGAATAATCTCCTCATGACGCTTGGTTAATTCACGGCAAAGTGCTATGCTTCTATCCCCGAAAATCTCTAACATAATACTTAAAGTTTTTTCAATGCGGTAAGGTGATTCATAGAAAACAAGTGTTTCCTGATGATTTTTTAAAGCTTGTAGCTCTTTCTTTTTTGTTTTATCTTGATGGTCTAAGAAGCCGTAAAAGGTAAAAGGCTGAGGTGTAATTCCGGAAGCAACCAACGCATTCAAACAAGCATTCGGTCCGGAAATCGGAACAACGCCATAACCTTCTTGAATGGCAGCCTGAACTAATTCATAACCGGGATCGGAAATAGCAGGATAACCTGCATCGCTGACTAACGCTATATTTTTCCCATCTTTTAAAAGCTCTAGGATTTTAGGAATACTTTGCTTCCAATTATGTTCATGATGGCTCATGAGCTTCGTTTTAATTTCAAAATGGTTAAGTAATTTAATTGTGTTTCTTGTATCTTCAGCGGCAATACAATCAACTTCTTTAAGTGTGTTAATTGCCCGCACACTCATTTCTTCAAGGTTGCCGATAGGGGTAGCAACTAAAAATAAGGTTGCCGATGTATCATCAAAGCTTTTTTGTCGTAACATTAAATATCCTCTCCAAACATTTTTCTGACTTCATCACTGTAACTTCCATCTTCGTTATGGGCATATAAAGGGGCTTCGATTTTTAGACCCGGTTGCCCTTTATAGATACCTTCAATCAATATGATATGACTGTCTTTATTTTTCTTGGGATAAACCATACGTAGCCTTTTCGGTTCAATATCATGAGCCTTCATGGCTGTAATAATTTCAATTAAACGATCCGGACGGTGAACCATAGCAAATCGTCCATGATACTCTAATAGATCTTGGGCTGTTGCGATAATTTCTTCTAGTGTTACGGCAATTTCGTGTCTAGCTAAACGCAAAGCTTCATTTTCATTAAGATTGCTTTTTTCTCCAAGCTTAAAGAAAGGTGGATTGCATAAGACTAATCGAGCGCTTTTCTGATGTCGCTTAACATATTCTTTCATATCACTGTGGACAATTTGAATTTGCTTATCTAAATGGTTTAAAGCGACATTTCTTTGGGCAAGATCACACGCTGCTTCTTGAATTTCAACACCTATAATAGCTTTGTCTGTCCTTGTGGATAACAACAAAGGAATAGCCGCATTGTTTGTACCCAAATCAATAATGGTGCGAGTGTCTTTGGTGATTGTGCAAAAATGTGCCAAAAGCACCGTATCCAAAGAAAAGTTAAACATCTCCTTGTTTTGAATGATTTGCAGTTGCTCATAAGCTAATAAGTAATTTAAAACTTCATTATCCTTTAGTATCATGTTTTCTATCCTTTGATAAATTTGTGACATCAACAAATAACACTGTGCCATCTCCTTCGATTTTGACACTGTCATTTAAGATATTGATGCTAGTAACTTTATAGAGATGCCCTTCATAATTCACTTTAGAGCCAATTTTAGGAAATCTCTTTTTCTCACTTGTATAAATATCATCTTCATATTTTAAGCAGCACATCAAACGACCGCAAGCGCCTGAGATTTTGTCAATATTGATTGCTAACATCTGATTTTTAGCCATATTGATAGATACACCATCAAATTCACCTAAAAATGATGAGCAGCATAAAGGTAAACCGCAGCTACCTAGCCCCCCGACTAATTTAGCTTTATCACGAGGTCCGATTTGACGCAACTCAATGCGACATTTAAAGACAGAAGCTAATTCCTTTAATAATTCACGGAAATCCACACGATCATCGGAAACATACATAAAGATGACCTTTGAGGCATCTAGGGTATATTCGCAATAAACCAAGCGCATTTCTAAATGATGCTTTTTAATAATTTCTTTACATTGTTCAAAAGCTTCTTTGGCTTTTTCAATATTTTTTTGGCTTTGGGCAATATCTTGGGCTGTCGCTTTTCTTAAAATCGGCTTTAATTCAGTTTCCAGAGTTAAAGTAGCCATCTCTTTTAAATCAGTGACAATTTCTCCTAACTCTAAACCACGAACAGTTTCTACGACAACAAAATCTTGTTTATTTAAATCTAAATCGGTAGCGAAAAAATAAATTTTGCCGACACTTTTAAAACGCACACCGACATAATGTGGATACTCCATAAAAGTCCTCCTTTATCTATAGTTCATAAACGAAGCGGTCCATTAAAAGCATCATATTTGCATTGCTTTTAATAGCTTCCTTCGTTTTTAAAATCTTTTCTAAAACATCAATTAACGCATCTTTATTTATTTTTTGATTGCATATAGCTAATAAATCTTTATGTTCGGTAAAGTTAAAAGGTAAACCATAGCTATCATACAACACATCTTTAAATAACACCAATAAAATATCCAGAAAAAATTGCATATCTTCTTTTGTGTTATAGTTTTTAAATACATGGGTTTGGGCATTGATGAGTAAATTATCTTTTTTAGTAAAGAAATCTTCTACAAAATTCAAAGCCTCAATTTTAAGATTATGATAAATTTTTGTGTTTTCAACTTCCTTGATTTTTTCAATACTATCATAAATATTGGATAAGATCTTAGCATCTTCTTCCTTCATTCCCCCATCTATGACCTGTTTAGCTAAGGCTTGTTGGGAAATGGAATGGAAGTTGACGATCTGAGTTCTTGATTGAATCGTCGGTAAGACACGATTTTGGTTTTCACAAGTCAAAATCGCATAGATACCTTCTGTTGGTTCCTCTAGCATTTTTAATAAGCTATTCATGGCTTCGGGCGTCGCATTATCAATATTTTCCAAAAGATAGATTTTAGCTTTACCTTCCATACTTGATTTGGCAAAGGCTGTTTGAATTTCTTCAATATGTCTTTTCTTAATGCTTTCAATTTTTCCATCATAGCGTTTGAAATCAACATAGTTATCGTTTTCGATACGCAGACAATCATTGCACATCTCACAAGCTAAAATGTCTTCATCGCAAATCAAACATTTAACCATAAACATAGCAGCTTGATGAAGGTCGATACCTTTTTTAGCACAAAGTAAGTAAGCATGAGGGATTTTGTTTTGGCTAAAAGAGCTATAAAGCGTACGATAGAAGATGGGTTGTGTTTCTTTTAAAAAGGTTTTCATCATAAGCGACTTTTAATTAAAGAAAGACATTGTTCAAAAACTGTATCTTGATTTTGAGATGCGTCAATACTTTGAATACGATTAGGAAAATGTCTTGCTACTTCAAGATAACCCTCATAAACTTTTTGGTGAAACTCAATGGTTTCCATATCTAAACGATTTACTTCTCTTGTGTTATCGGCTGCAATTCTAGCCAACCCAACTGTTGGTTCAACATCAAAGAAAATGGTTAAGTCAGGCATGACATCTTCAATCGCAAACAAGTTCATTTGATAGACCGTTTCAATCCCTAAGTTTCTGCCCATGCCTTGATAGACTAATGAGCTGTCTACGAAGCGGTCGCATAAAACGATTTTGTCAGTTTGTAAAGCCGGCATGACTTTTTCGACTAAATGTTGACGTCGGCTTGCCGCATACAACAAAGCCTCGGTTTTGGCGTCCATTGCCGTATTTTTAGGGTCTAAAATGACTTGGCGAATTTGCTCGGCTATCTCAATTCCGCCCGGTTCTCTTGTATAAACGACTTCATAACCTAATGTTTTTAATGTATCAACAATTTTTAAGGCAGCTGTTGTTTTGCCACTGCCTTCAGGACCTTCTAATGTAATAAATAAACCAGACACAAACATCTCTCCTTTGATTTCTTTCCTATTATAACATAAATCTTGATGTCATCAAATGTTTTTGAGCTTGGAAAGATGTAGTAATGCGTAGATTAGCCACTAAAAGTCCATAAATTTAAAATGGTGAAGTTAAAAAGCTGCCAAGAAGCTTTAACCTTGAAATCATATTCCGCTAAAAAGACTATCCTTAGGTAAGTTGAAGAGGTGTTTAGAGGTAAAAAGAGTTCCAAATTTATAGGTGGGAGAATAGTTATTTATTGTTTGCTATTTCTAAACTTTTTTTCTATAAAATTGAATATCGTATTGCAATCTTGTTCAAAATGTGTATAATATTGTTGTTCGATTAAAGAAACATAAAGTTTACTATATTAAACAAAATAGGGAGGTGCGGATGATGGATATCGGCAAAAAGCTGAAAAACCTAAGAATACGCAATGATTTAACATTAGAAGAATTAGCTTCACGAAGTGAGTTAACGAAAGGCTTTTTATCGCAGGTAGAAAGAGATTTAACGAGTCCCAGTATTTCCACATTAGAAGATTTATTGGAGGCGCTAGGGACGAATTTAGCGGAGTTCTTTCAATCTGAAGAAGAGGAAAAAATCGTCTTTTCGACACAGGATTTTTTTGTTGATGAAAAGGATCCGTACACGATTGAATGGGTGATTCCAAATGCTCAAAAAAATGAGATGGAGCCTATTTTATTGACCCTCTTACCTCATGAAAAAAGTATGGAGATGCGATGCCATAATGGTGAGGAGTTTGGCTATATTCTAAAAGGAAATGTAACATTAGTCAGAGGTAATAAAAAATATCGTTTAAAAGCGAAGGAAACATTTTATTTAGATGGTAAAATCAGCCATTATTTATATAACCACGGTGTTAGTGAAGCCAAGATATTGTGGGTTACAACACCGCCGATGTTTTAAAGATAAAGGAGTTTAGGGGAATGGAAAAGAAAAAATTGATACAATTTCGCAATATTGTCAAAGAGTTTGATGGGCAAATTGTTTTAAAGGGTGTTAATCTTGATATTTATGAGAATGAGTTTGTTACACTTTTAGGACCTAGCGGTTGCGGAAAGACAACTTTATTAAGAATCTTAGGGGGCTTTTTAGAGGCAACAGAAGGAAAAGTGATTTTCGATGGAGAAGACATCAGCCTTGTTCCGCCACATAAAAGAGAGTTGAATACAGTCTTTCAAAAATATGCCTTATTTCCACATATGACGGTTTACCAAAATATTGCTTTTGGTTTAAAAATCAAAAAAGTCAGCAAAGATGTGATTGAACAGAAAGTCATGCGTATGTTGAAGCTGATTGGGTTAGAAGGTTATGAAAACAAAAATGTAACATTGTTATCAGGTGGACAGCAACAACGTGTTGCAATTGCCCGAGCATTAGTGAATGAGCCTAAGGTCTTGTTACTAGATGAACCATTAGGTGCCTTGGATTTAAAATTAAGAAAAGAAATGCAGTATGAGTTAAAACGCATTCAACAAGAAGTAGGGATTACCTTTATATTCGTAACACATGACCAAGAAGAAGCCTTAACTATGTCCGATAAAATTGTCGTGATGAAAGACGGTGAAATTCAACAAGTCGGCACACCGGAGGATATTTATAATGAACCGGAAAACCGCTATGTAGCATCATTTATTGGGGAAAGTAATATTATTCCCGGTGTCATGATGGAAGATTATAAAGTTAAATTTGATGATATTGTTTTTGACTGTGTCGACTTCGGTTTTAAAGAAAAAGAGCCAGTTGATGTTGTCATTCGACCTGAGGATATTGACATTGTTGAGGTTAAAGATGGCAAAATGACAGGCGAGGTTTTAAGTGTCCTATTTAAAGGGGTACATTATGAAATTGTCGTAGAAACAGTACCGGGTACTTCTGTAACTGTCAATATGCACGTGAGAAAAAACCGTGATGTATCTAGTGAAAACGGTAAAGAAAAAATCAGTGCGAATGATTTCTATGTCGATGTTGAGGATTTAAAAGATTTAGACGATAAAGAAATTGTTGCTCGTGCCGATGCTCAGGCATGGGACCCTGAAACAGATGAATACATTTCTATCAATAAAATCGAATATGAATTAGAAGAAAAAATTGGGGAATACCCTGTAACTTTCTCAACTTCGAACGGAACATCTGTTCAAAGAAAAATCTTTGTAGTTAATCAGCCATTCGTTAAAAATGAAAAAGCGAATGAAGCGGTAATGGCATTTAATTTCTTTAAAACCGTCGATGAAATTAAAGAATCGGTTACTTTGGACACAGATTTAAAGACTTGGGCTAATGCTCAGGGGTGGAAATTATCTGATGAAGATAAGACGGTAGATTTAAGTGTTGATTATGATTTTGATATTGATAATATTAAAGAGGGCGTTTATAAAATTACATTTTGGACAACCGGACGTGAATTTAAAATTCATACCACAGATTATGTAGAAGAAGGAAAAGAGGTCGGCTTAACTTTCTTCTCTGAAGATATTCATGTCATGGGAAAGATGGTGTTTTAGATGAAGCGTTTTGCACAGTTGGCAACACCTTATATTGTTTGGGTAGCTTTGATGATTTTATTACCGATGGTTTTGATTCTGTTATATGCTTTTACGAACCAAGGTAATGCGATTGTCAGCTTCTCATTCACATTCGCACATTTTAAGAAATTTTTTACCGACCCGGATTTCTTATTAGTTTTATGGCGTTCTTTATCAATTGCCTTTAAAACGACGTTGATTTGTATTGCTTTAGGTTATCCTATCGCTTACTTTATTGCCAAAAGTTCTGATCGTGTGCGTAACATTTTAGTTTTAGCGATTACGTTACCAATGTGGATCAATATGTTAGTGCGGACTTATGCTTGGATTGGCTTGCTGTCTGATGGCGGTGTAATTCAAACGGTTTTAAGTTGGTTTGGCTTAGGTGATATAAAGCTTCTATATACAGAAGGGGCTGTACTATTGGGTATGGTCTATAACTTTATTCCATTCATGATTCTTCAAATCAATACCTCTTTATGTAAGATGGATAAATCTTTATTAGAGGCAAGTAGTGATTTAGGGGCGAATAAAGTTCAAACTTTCTTAAAAGTAACTTTACCTTTATCACTATCAGGGGTTATCAGTGGGATTGCTTTAGTTTTCTTACCGGCTGTCAGCTCTTTCTTCATTCCTAAGTTATTAGGCGGTGGACAATATTTCTTGATTGGTAATGTCATTGAAAATCAATTTATTACCGTTGGTGAATGGAATTTCGGTTCTGCTATTTCGATGATTATGGCGATTGTCATGATGCTATGTATGTATGCCATTCGCAAAATTGATGATTACAGTAGTGGAAAGGGGAAAGAGAAAGCATGAAAAAAGATAAACGTATCTTAGGAAAGCTTCTAATGGCTTTAGCGATCCTTTTCTTTTATTTACCGATTTTGTTTATGATTGTCTTTTCATTTAACTCCAGTAAATCATTGACAACTTTTAGTGGCTTTTCTTTAGAATGGTATCAAAAGATGTTTGCCAATCGTGATATGATGTCATCTTTATACACGACGATAACGATTGCGGTCATTGCGACTTTCGTTTCAACAGTTATCGGGACAATCAGTGCGATTGGATTATCTAAATCTAAGAAAATCGTTCGCAAAGTTGTATTACAGCTTAATGATTTTCCGATTATGAACCCGGAAATTGTAACGGCAATCGGGTTAATGTTGTTATTTATTACTTTTAAGGTTGAGCGAGGCTATCTTACGATGTTGTTGGCTCATATTGCCTTTTGTATTCCCTATGTAATTTTGAGTGTTATGCCTAAAATCCGTTCTTTAGATCCTAATCTAGCTGATGCGGCGATGGATTTAGGGGCAACCCCTTGGCAAGCTTTGACAAAGGTTTTAGTTCCACAAATTATGCCCGGAATAGTATCGGGGGCATTGATTGCCTTCACTATGTCGTTTGATGATTTTATTATTTCTTATTTTGTCACAGGTGGCGGGGTTAAGAATTTAAGTATCATGGTTTATACGATGAGTAAGCGTGTTAACCCAAGTATCAATGCCATTTCGACATTGGTTGTTGTTATGATTACCCTTGTTTTGATTGTGATGAATATTGCACCTATCGTTAAAGAAAAGAAAGCTAAAGTCGGCAAACAATTAAGTCCGAAAGTCTTTTTGATAACAGGATTAGTAGCAGTGCTTACAATAGGTCTGATGAGCTTTGCGATGAACCATGTTTCCAGTGGTACTAGACTGTTTGAAGGGCAAACGCTCCATGTCTACAATTGGGGCGAGTACACAGGAGAAAATCTGATTGCGAATTTTGAAGAGGAAACCGGCTGTAAGGTTGTCATGGATTTCTTTGATTCCAACGAACAGATGTATATTAAGGTCGCTAATGGTGAGTCCTATGATGTTTTAGTTCCAAGCGACTATATGATAGAGCGTTTAATTCAAGAAGATTTATTATTACCGTTAGATGATACTCAGTTAACTTGTATGAACGATTTGTATGATGGGGTTTTAGGTATGCCTTATGATCCAAACAACACATATTCCATTCCATATTTCTGGGGAAGCGTGGGGATTGTTTATGATAAGACAAAAGTAGCGGAAAAAGATTTACAAGAAGAAGGCTATAATATTTTCCTTAATCAAAAATATAAAGGAGATATCTATCTTTATGATTCCGAAAGGGATAGCTTTATGATGGCTTTAAAGGCTTTGGGCTACTCGATGAATACCTCAGATGAAAAAGAGCTTCAAGCAGCTTATGAATGGTTAGTAGCGTGTGTGCAAACGATGGAGCCTGAAATTGTGACAGACGAAATTATTGACAATATGGCACAATCAAGAAAGGCTTTAGGCTTAATTTACTCCGGAGATGCTGCTTATGTCATGAGTGAGAATGAAAATATGGGCTTCTATATGCCTTTATCGGGAACAAATATTTGGAGTGATGCGATGGTTATTCCGAAAAATGCGAAAAACCCTGAATTAGCTCATGCATTTATCAATTACGTTTCAAGTTATGAAGGGGCAATGGATAACTCTAGCTTTGTCGGTTATACATCTCCAAACTTAGTTGTTATGGAAGAATTAGGTGGTATTGGCGGAGATTATGAAGGCATTAACGCTTATATGCCATCAACCGATAATCCAAACGATGAAGTCTTTAAATATGATGAGGCTACTCGTAAGCTGATTTCACAATTATTCAGTAAAGTTAAAATTGCTGCCAGCAATTCTTAAATAGTGCTTAAAAGGTTATGACCATAAAGTAGGGTTATAACCTTTTTTACTTAATTGCCTAAAAGAGTGAAATTACTCATTGAGAATATATTTTGTATAATATATATGATATAATGGTTTTAACGAAGAAGAAACGGAGTGGTAGATATGAAGAAAGTCATCTATTATATGATGAATGCGTTAATTTCAGCTATTTTTCTTAGCGTACGATTTAATGCTTGGCTAAACCCAAGCTATATAATCGATGAAGGGGCTAGATCAAAAAACGCATGGATAGCAATGTTTACAATTGTTTTGGTTATTTGGCTGTTTACAAGTATTTTCAAGGCATACTCTGAAATGAAGAAGGATAAGTAACAAATGGTTTAGATGAAGGACATGGGTAATGTTCTTCATCTTTATTTTATAACTGTTCATGGGTTAAAATGGATAGCAAGAAATGTACTGAACCCAATTATTTGGACTAAAATTAAATAAGCTAATTAGACTACTAATAAGGATTGATTTCTGTATTGAACAGGGGTTAATCCTTTTAATTTTGTTGTTATTCTTTGAGTATT
>CAJUOR010000059.1 GCA_910588165.1 uncultured Thomasclavelia sp. | reverse complement strand
GACATATTAAAAGTGAACCTCCTTGTTTGTGTCCAAACTTTGGGGTTCACTTCAAAAAATTTCCTTTTCGATTACACTCTATCCAATTTATCTTTTCACAAAGTATTCATCATACCAAACTAAGAAAGTGTAAATAACCCAAACTTGACGCCATAAATCTGAGTTTCCTTGTATATACTCATCAAAGATAGCGTTGATTTTATCGACATTAAAGAATTGCTTTGCGATTGAACTGTTAAATTTCGCCTTAACATCTTGATTATAGCGTTCATCTGCCATCCATATACGAATAGGGACAATAAAACCCAATTTCTTTCTAAAGGCAATTTCTTCCGGCAACACTTTGCTGGCAGCTAAACGAAGTGCCACTTTATTTTGTTCATCGTTAATTTTATATTCAGCCGGCATACGACTTGCGATATCAAAGATACGTCTATCCGTTAATGGCATACGAACTTCCAAACCACTTGCCCTACTCATTTTATCGACATTCAAATAAATATCGCCTTCTAACCAAATATGTATATCAATGTTAGACATCTTTGACAATGGATCAAGTCCTTCCATCTCTTCATAAAGATGCTTGACTAAATTGATAGGTAATATATCAGGATTATACGTCTTTAAGATGTCTTTCTTTTCATCTTCTTTCATGATGTTCGTATTACCGACATAAAAAGTTTTCAAATTATCGCCGTATCTTTGAGCATTTCGATACATATTGTAACCTCCGAAAAACTCGTCTGCTCCTTCGCCCGAATAACATATCTTGGTGTGTTTAGCTGTTTCTATGCAGCCTAAGGCAAAAACAATTGCCGATGCATCTCCTAAAGGTTGTTCCATATTATACATAACATAAGGTACAATATCGAAGTATTGTTCAGGTGTAATACGACATCTTCTGTTTTCTTTACCTAATAAATCCGCTGTTTGCTTTGCTAATCTAGATTCGTCAAACCTAGCTTCATCATAGCCACAAGAATTGCTGACTTGAGCTTGTGACATCGCTAGCACATAAGAAGAATCAACACCACCTGATAAAAAAGATTCGACAGTTTCATCTTCGGCTTTAGTTTCCGGCATAATTTCTTTTAAAGTTTCATGAATTTCATTAGCATAATCTTCTAAGGACGGTTGTCTATCAGGTTTGAACTCCGGCTTCCAATAACGGACAATTTGAATTTTACCTTCTTTAAATGTTAAATAATGACCGGGTAAAAGTTTTTTAACCCCTTTGAAAAATGTATCTGTCCCAGGTACATAAGTCAAACTCAAATATATTTGCAATAAATCTTGATTTAATTCCTTTTCAAAACCTTTTTGAGCCATAATATCACGAATTTGTGTTCCATATAACAAACGATCGTCTTTTGTCATATAATAATAAAAGGGCTTAGTTCCAAAGTGATCTCTTAAACAGAATAGCTCTTTTCCGTTTTCATCGTATAAAGCAAAGGCAAACATACCATGTAGATAATCTGCCATTTGATGCCCCCACGCTTTATATGCGGCAATTAAAATAGCTTCTTCACGTGCTGTTCTTTCCAATGATTGACTAATGTTTAATGTTTGGCACAATGTCTGCCAATTACGGATATGTCCGCTATATTCCATGACCTTTACTGATTTTACTAGGCTTTTGATTTCTTCGGTTTTAATCATATAGCTACCTCACTTATAAAAATTTCTCGTTATTTTACTTTTTTATTATAAACTAATCCAGAGGCTTTGTTAAGCATTTATTTTCCTAATGCTATTCCCGCTTTGATAATAGCAATGACTTCTTTTTAACCGGTCTTTTAAATAACGCTTCAACGCATGGCTGAATATCACTAAAATCATTAAAAATGTAATGGTAACTAGCATTCGATCCCTCCTTTCAAAAAAAGACAAAAGTTAGCCCTTTTGTCTTTGATAGTGTTCATATAAATGAGATGATGAATGACATAAACGACTAGATGAGCAATCGCAACAAGCTCCACCACACTTTGATTGTTTATCCCTTATCATTCTTTTGATAATCAAAGTAACTACCCCTACTAGAATAGATAAAACTATCAACGTTGAAAAATTCATTGAATCATCTCCTTTTTTATTGTATAGAATAGTTGATATTTGAAGTTTGTTCCCTTTTAGGATTTCTAATGAGTAAATAAATCATCACCAATAAAGCGATCATAGCTAGGATTGTTTCGATACCAAAAACACCATACCATATCAAACTGCCTAATTGATAAATCATAAATGCTACGATATAAGCAAAACCACATTGATAACTAATAGCAAACACAGTCCACTGACGACTATTCATTTCTCTTTTAATAGCCCCAATAGCTGCAAAACATGGCGCACATAATAAGTTAAAAGCTAAAAATGAGTAAGCTGATAAAGAAGTAAAATGACTTGCCATAACAGACCAAAATTCTTTACCGTCTTCAGCCACTTGACTAAAGCCAAACAGCTGACCAAATGTTGTCACAACATTTTCTTTAGCGATTAAGCCACCTATAGAAGCCACAGCTGCCTCCCAGTTCCCCCAACCTAATGGTGTAAATATCCATGCAAAAGCTTGACCAATATTAGCCAAGAAACTGTGATTAACATCTTTGACTAAAACTAAACTTCCATTTTCAAAACCATAAGCCTGTAACAAATATAAGACAAGTGAAGATAATAGAATAATTGTGCCGGCTTTTTTGATGAAGGAAAAACCTCTTTCCCAAACACTTCTTAAAACATTAACTAATTGAGGCAAATGATAATCAGGCATCTCCATAACAAACGGTGCAGGATCGCCAATAAAAAATTTTGTTTTCTTTAAGATAATGCCGGAAACAATAATCGCTACTATTCCTAGAAAATAAGCGCTTGGCGCCACCCATGAAGCACCTTGAAACAAGGCTCCGGAAATCAAAGCAATAATAGGCAATTTAGCGCTGCATGGAATAAAGGTTGTTGTAACAATAGTCATTTTACGATCTTTATCATTTTCAATTGTTCGACTTGCCATTACTGCCGGAACACCACACCCTGTTCCGATTAACATCGGAATAAATGATTTTCCCGATAATCCAAATTTTCTAAAAATCCTATCCATGATAAAGGCAATACGAGCCATATACCCACATTCCTCTAAAATAGCTAAAAATACAAATAAAATCAGCAACTGTGGTACAAATCCTAAAACAGCTCCGACACCGGCGATAATGCCATCTAAAATCAAATCAATTAGCCATTGAGCACAATGAATAGAAACTAAGAACTGTTCAATAATTGGCGGAATGATTTCACCAAATAAAACGTCATTTGTCCAATCAGTAACCATAGTTCCGACTGAAGTTACAGACACATAGTAAACGATATACATCACCAAAGCAAAAATCGGTAAAGCTAAGATACGATTCGTTACAATTCGGTCAATTTTGTCTGAGATAGATAAACCTTCACGATTTCTTCGATCATAAACTTTAGAAATAACTTTGGAAATATACATATATCTAGCATCAGTAATGATGCTTTCGCTATCATCTTCCATTTGTTGCTCATATTCGGCAATTATATTCTCATCTATATCAATATTCAGATAATTAAGTATTTGATTATCTCTTTCAAACAATTTAATGCTGTAAAATAAGCGTTGAGAAGCCTCGACTGATTTTGGCAGAAAAGCTGCCAACTGATTTAAAACTTGATTAAGACTATCTTCATAGATATTTTTAGGCTCATTTTTCTGCTCAGCCATCATTTTAACTGCTGCCATAACTTCTTCAATTCCTTTATTCTTCAGTGCTGAAATCGGTACAACCGGACAGCCTAATAGCTTTGATAACTCAATGTAGTTGATCTTGTCCTGACGTTTCTCTAATACATCTAACATATTAACTGCCACAACAACAGGAATACCTAATTCTAAAAGCTGTGTTGTCAAATATAAATTTCGCTCTAAATTAGAACCATCGACAATATTTAAAATAACATCGACCTTTTCATTTAGTAGATACTCTCTGGAAACAACTTCCTCTAATGTATAAGGTGATAAAGAATAAATCCCCGGTAAATCTGTAATTCCGATTGATTTATCCTTTTTATATTTTCCTTCTTTTTTCTCAACTGTAACACCCGGCCAGTTTCCGACAAACTGATTTGAGCCTGTCAGTGTATTAAATAATGTTGTTTTGCCACTGTTTGGATTGCCTACAAGTGCAATTTGAAATTTCATCATAATCCTCCTTTTAGTTAGCTTAGGCTAACACGTTAATATTTTTATATGCTGCTAGATAATTTCTATCATGGCAGCATCCGCTTTTCTTAATAATAGTTCATAACCTCTCACCGCAATTTCGATGGGATCATTTAAAGGTGCAACTTTACGAATAGTTATCGTTTCACCTTTCGTAATGCCCATATCCATCAATCTTCTTTTAATTGCCCCTTGCCCGTGCAATTTCTTAACAATAACTACACTGCCGACCTTCGCTTCATTTAATGTCATATACTTTCACCTCTCACTATAATTTTTCTAGCCAATGCTTCACTTAAGGCAACTCTTACATCTTTTATAGACACAATCACATTACCATTATATTTTGTAATAAGTGTAACATGGCTACCTGCAACAAACCCTAAATTCTTTAAATGATGCTTAACTTCATCTGTACCGCCAATTCTTTGAATGATGTTAACTTCATTTTGATTAGCTAGTGTTAATGGCATAGTCTTTTCTCCTTTCTCAAGTTAGCATAAACTAACCATATCATCGTTTTTTAGTTAGCCTAAGCTAACTTTAACCATATTATACCATACCATTCTTGAAAGTCAAGAATTTTTTTCATGCTAATTACGGCTCTAAAAGATTTAAAACAATCCCTTTTTCTGTTATAATAAAGAAAAAAGGAGTTGATTGAATGAGAATAATATGGAATGGTCATGCCTGCTTTACACTAGAATGTGAGAATGGCACAATTGCCTTTGATCCCTATAAAGATAATACAGTTCCCGGCTTAAAGCCTTTGCAATTAAAAGCAGATAAAGTTTTATGTTCCCATGGACATGATGACCACAACGCCGTTGAAATCGTACAAATATCTAAAAACAATAAGCATTTTGACATTACGAAAATACCTAGCTATCATGATAATGTTGATGGTACTTTAAGAGGTAACAATAGCATTCATGTCGTTAAAAGTGAAGGTATGATGGTCGTTCATTTAGGTGATTTAGGACACGCTTTATCTAAGAAACAGCAAGCATTGATTCAAAATTGTGATGTTTTAATGATACCTGTAGGTGGTTATTATACGATTGACGGTGATTTAGCTTATCAGATTACTCAAACCATTAACCCAAGAATCATTATCCCTATGCACTATCGCAATCAGAACTTCGGTTATGAAGTCATCAGCGAATTGGACGTTTTCACAAAACACTTTGATACCATTAAAACATATGATACTAATTGGATAGAAGTAACGCCAACTACGCCACATCAGGTTGCAGTTCTAACTTATTTATAGTTAAGCATCTTAAAAGCAAGTGTCTTTATAAAAACACTTGCTTTTTATGATTATTGATTCATCGCTTCTCTAATAGCTTCTATGATTTGGGCAATCACTAAAGAATCATTTAAAGAATGAATTGGACTTTGCGTAAGTCCTTGCTTAACATCATCTACTAGAGCCTGAATCTCCATTGTCATATCATCACCTTGAATCGGATATGAGCGTAAAATCGTTTCTTGATCAGTTTCAATCTCATAGTTAATCACACGATTAAAATAAGGAACATGAATTTTACCTTGCGTACCGTAAATCGTTGCAAAGCGTTCTTTATTTTGATTGATGGCACCTTCAATCACAGCTTGACAATTATTTTCAAAAGTCAAAGTTGCCTCAAAAGCTAAATCAATCTTATTTTCTAAACACACCTTACAACTAACTGAAATAAGCTGTTGTTGAACAACACCTAAAACAAAAGCCAATAAATAAGTACCGACATCGTTTAAAGCCCCACCCTGTTTTTGATCAAATAAGTAAGAACCTTTGCGATTATCAGTACTATCAAAACAGAAATTCGCTTCGACTTTCGTTACCTCGCCAATCAATGCTAAATCCTTTTGTAACGCCATAAATCCGGTATTGAATTTCGTCTTTAAAGCTTCTAAACAATATGCTTGATGAGCATTTGAAACCTCTATGATCTCTTTAACATCATCAGCTTGCAAAACCAGAGGTTTTTCAGATAAAACAGCTTTACGATGTTTCAAGGCTGACACAATCCATTCTAAATGATATTGATGAGGTAAAGCTACATAAACAGCTCCAATCTCCTTATCCTCTAGCATCTTAGTATAATCCCGATACAACTTAACATTCGGGTGTGTCAAAAGATAAGGATCATCTTCTTGCATACTTTTAGAAGCAATCGCTCCAATACAACCGCCTTTGACAAACTCAATACTTTTTGTAAACTTTTTGGCAATATTCCCATAACCGATTACCCCAAATTTAATCATTACATCTATCCCCTCTCAAAATTATGATTTTCTCCTACTTATTTAAATAGGCTCTAAAAGCATCAACAATCAACTGATGATCCATATCGTGAGTTAAGCCCGAAACACAAAATGAACCTTTTAACTCATGGTTGACAACAAGCGGAAAACCACCACCGCAAATAACAAAATCATCTGTTGCCATATCGTTAGGATAACTGTTATCCTCCTCATTTTTCAAAAATAAATAATATCCACTATGTCCAAATTTTTCAACTGTTTTTTGCTTTCTTTTAAGCCACATATCTTCATTTTTACCGTCCATCAAATATTGAAAAATAACAGTTCCGTCTAAAACAACACGAATGCCGATTCTTCTTAATTTCTCTTCTTTGACCCGTTGTAAAATAGTTGTCGCTAGGTTAAAAGCATCTTGATGTGTAAAACTTTCAAATACCAAACTTTCCTCTAACGTTAGAACTTCCTGACTTTGCATTTGATATCCCCCTTTTCCTTATGTTTACTTTATCACAAAAGGTTTTGAAGTATTTTATTATTTCATAATTAGAAAACAGGATACAATTTTATATCCTGTTTTCTAACGCTTATATTATTTATTTGCAGCCATCACACCGACAAGTTGATGCGGAACATACAAGGCTTCTAAATTCGTTATTTCTTCTTCTGTTAATTCTAAATCACAAGCCTTAATTAAACCCTCTAGTTGTTCTATTTTAGTCGCTCCGGCAATCGGTACACAATCTTTATGCATTAGCCAAGCTAACGCTACTTCTGTCATACTAACATTTCTTTGTTGAGCGATTTGATTAACAATATCAATAATTTTTTCATCTGCATCAGCACTTGCGTCATATTTTCCCATGGCATAGCTATCTTCTTTCAAACGCTTAGTCGTAGAAGCATTAACTAGACGAGATAATCTACCTGCTGCTAAAGCGCTATATGGTGTCATGGTGATTTGATGTGCTTGGCAATAAGGTGCCATTTCTCTTTCTTCTTCACGGAAAATTAAATTATAATGTCCTTGAACAGAAATAAAAGTTTCCCAGCCATGTGCCTTAGCAATCTCATTAGCTTTTGCCAACTGCCAAGCAAAACAGTTGGATATACCTATATATCTTATTTTGCCACTTGCAATTAACTCGTGTAATACTTCTAAGGTTTCTTCAATAGGCGTATTGTAATCCCACGCATGAAGAATATATAAATCCACATAATCTAAACCTAAACGTTGCAATGACCCATTTAAACAATCTGTAATATGTGCCCTGGCACTGATGCCCTGTTGCAGATGTTCTTTAGTACGTCCATGAAATTTAGTTGCTACAATCACGTCTTGGCGCTTAGCGTATCTTCTAATAGCTTCACCTAAATATTTTTCACTTGTTCCGCCTTGATAGGCCATCGCTGTATCAAAGAAATTAATCCCATTTTCAATAGCCGTTTTCAATATTTCTAAAGATTTTTCTAAAGGAAGTGTCCATGAGTGCATTCCTTTTTGAGGATCACCATATCCCATACAGCCTAGACACACCTGAGAAACTTTTAATTCTGAATTGCCTAATTGAACATATTTCATATACATTTACCCTCTTTCTTAAATCAACTTAAAAGTTTGCCAGCGTTTTGAACGATAACGCCAATAGAAAATAACAGCACGAATGCTCCAATCTAAACACATTGCAAACGCAATACCGATAACCCCCATATTTAAGTAAATCGCAAAAATAATAGAGAAAATCAAACGTCCCAAAACAGTTGAGGCAATCGAAACAATCATGGTATACTTGACATCTCCTGTTGCTCTTAATCCATTACTAAGCGGTCCGGAGAACGGATAAGCAATCGTATTAAACAAGTTATGAATAAAGACTAAAATAATAACCAGTTCTTTTGTTTCTGAAGACAAAGCATAGAATTTCATAAAGAACGGTGTTAGTACAAAAACAAGAAAATTCCATATAATTGAGAATATCAATGTCATTTTAGTCAATTTTTTGAAATAGAAATCGGCTGCCTTTACATCGTTAGCCCCCATACACTGACCAATAACCGTAATATAGATTGGTCCCATAGCCACTCCGACTAAAGCCGCTAAAGACCAAATACTTTGAGCAACACCATTGGCGGCAATTTGATAAGTTCCAAACAATGCCACAACACTGCTTAAAGCAACTTTAACTAATTGGAAAATTCCATTTTCAATCCCGTTTGGAATAGCAATTCTTAGAATTTTACTTAACATGGCTTGATCCCATGTCAAAATATCTTGCTTTACATAATGCGTATCTAATTTTTGATTGAAACATAGATAAGTCATAACTACTGCCGAGAATAAGCGAGAGATTAAAGAAGGATAAGCAACACCTGCAACACCTGCTTTTAAAACAAAAACACCAATTATATTCCCAACAGCATTGATGATATTGGCAACGATAGAAATATACATGGTCGTTTGAGTTTTCCCCATACTACGATATAAAGCTGCTCCCGCATTATAAATAGCCAAAGCCGGATATGAATAAGCCGAAATGCGTAGATAAGTCAGACAAGCTGCCATAACATCGCTTTCTACACTGCCAAACAATAAAGTTAAAAGGTTTTGGTCTAAGACTAAAACAACCATCGCCACTAATAAAGAAAAAATCGTTGAAAACATAAGCAATTGGCTAGAAGACTTGTTACTATTGTTTTGATCCTTATTACCGATATACTGACTGATAATAACTGCTCCTCCACTAGCTAAAGCTGTAAACAAATAGATAAAAATCGTGTTAAACATATTCACTAATGAAACACCTGATACCGCCGCTTCACCGGCATAGCTAATAACAAACGTATCGACAATCCCCACTAGCATTACTAATAATTGCTCAAAAAACAATGGCACAATCATGTTTTTTAAATCCTTATCAGAAAATAACAATCCATTACTTTGATTCATTCCATCATCACCTTTCCTTTGTTGCCTATATTCTATACCGAATACATAAAAATGTCTAATATCTATTTTGTATACTTTATCATACATTTTAAGCATGACTTGTATTAAAGGTCGACAAAGAAAAAACTGACTTCATAGCGAAATCAGTCTATCAATAATTATTGAACTTTTATTTCTCCTGCCAATACTTTTTGATAATCTTCATAATTCTTTATTAACAGTTCAGGTGTATTCAATTCGTATGGGCATTTTTTAGCACATTGATTACAGTGGATACATTCCTCAATCTTTTTCATTTCTGCTTGCATTTCCTTCGTCAACCATGCTTTAGAAGGCGCTCTTCTTAACATCAATGACATTCTGGCACATTGGTTAATCATGATGCCTTTTGGACAAGGCATACAATAACCACAACCTCGACAAAAATCACCGGATAATTCCTTTTTCTCTTTTTCGATAAAGGATTGAATTTCACTGGTTAAGGTCGGTGTTTCCTGATTAAAAGCCAACCATTCATCAAGCTCACTTTCTTTTTGAATTCCCCAAATAGGTAAAACATGGTCAAATTGAGCCATAAAAGCCATTGCCGGCTTTGATTGGTTAATGAGTCCTCCGGCTAATCCTTTCATTGCAATGAAGCCCATATTTTGTTTTTGACAAGCTTGAACTAACTGCAATTCTTTATCTGATGATAAATAGCTAAAAGGAAATTGCAGCGTTTCATATAAGCCTGTCTGAACGGCATCTAAAGCGATTTGTAATTGATGAGCTGTAATACCAATATGTCTGATTTTGCCTTCTTGCTTAGCCTTTAACATACACTCATACATACCTGTACCATCATTAGGTTTATAAACTTGAGTTGCACAGTGAAATTGATAAATATCAATATAATCTGTCTTTAACAGTTTTAAAGACTCTTCTAGCTGCGCTTCAAATTCAGAAGGTGTTTTAGCCATGGTTTTAGTTGCTATGTAGTAGCTTTCTCTTGGATATTTCTCAAGTGCCAACCCTAATTTTAATTCGCTGTCACTATAGGCACGAGCAGTATCGAAAAAACGCATACCACCTTCATAAGCTTTTTGAATAATTTGAATTCCTTGTTCCACTGATACCCTTTGAATCGGTAAAGCACCAAAGGCATTTTGAATCGTTGTAATTTTACTACTTCCCAAAGTAATTGTTTTCATTAAAATTCCCTCTTTCTGTCAACATTATAGCATATTCTTATTTTTGAAGGCAATATGAAAACCACACCTGAAAGCTAAACTATCCCTCATTTCTTTTTACAATCTGATAATAGAATTTCGAAGTTAATATATATACTAATATATAAGCAACGCTAAACATACCAATACAGCAAATTGTACAAATAATCAATAGATTTATATTATCAAACATCAACACTTTAAGCAGTCTTGATACGATTGGGAAAGCAAAGGCCGTATGAATAGAAGCCACAACCAATGGCAAGAAAAATATCATTAAGACTTGTGAATTTATCGATTTCTTGACTGTTTGATGGTCCATACCGACTTTCTGCATAATCTCATATCTGCCTTTATCTTCATATCCTTCGGTTATCTGCTTATAGTAGATAATCAAAATAGTCGCCATTACAAATAAAACACTTAAGAATAATCCTAAAAACATTAAGCCACTATATAAAGCACTGAATCCTTGAAATGAATCAGAGCGTGATTCAATATCTATCCCCTTATAATGTGCTAATTCCTTAGATAAGCTCTCATATAAGGCACTATTCTTATCGGAATTTGCATCTGTATCAAATGCAATATAGTGCTTAATTTCCGA
>CAJUOR010000058.1 GCA_910588165.1 uncultured Thomasclavelia sp. | reverse complement strand
AAAAAGCTGTTTTTGCTATTTATCAATGGCGTTTAATCGCAGCATCTTTAGAAGAAATTGAAATGTTTTTAGAAACAGATAAGCGCATGAGAGAAGATGCGGAAGCACGTGTTTTTGCACTCGATATTATTGAAAATATTATGCAAAATTATGCCGGCTATCGTCTTGATATTTGCCGTTATTTAAAACAAGGGTGGACATTTGAACGTTTAAGTTACTTGGAACAAGCGATTTTATTAGTGGCTTGTGCTGAATTGAAAACCGCTGATTTAGATAAAAAAATTATCATCAATGAAGCGGTTGAACTAACCAAAGAATATTGCGATGAATCCAGCTATCGCTTTATCAATGGTATTTTAACGCATATCGAAGCGTGAGCCATGAAAAATATTTAACAGTTTATGCACTGAATCGCTACTTGAAGGCGAAGCTGGATAGCGATGTGCATCTTAATCGTCTGTTGATTCAAGGAGAGTTATCGAATGTTAAGATTCACACTAACGGACACTGTTATTTTACCCTAAAAGATGAAAAATCACGCATTCAGGCTGTTATGTTTGCAAGTGCGTTAAAAAAATTGAAGTTTACATTGGAAGATGGCATGAAGGTGTTAATCACTGCCAAACTATCTGTATATGAACCATATGGCATGTATCAGCTAAATGTCGAGAAATTAGATATTGATGGTTTAGGTAATCTATTTATGGCTTATGAGAAGCTTAAAGAAAAGTTAGAGAAAAATGGGCTATTTGATGCGGCTCATAAAAAAACGCTACCTTTATATGCTCAAAAAATCGGTTTAATAACGGCACCGACCGGAGCAGCGATTCATGATATGATTAAAACTATTCATTTGAAATGTCCTTGTGCCAAAATCAATTTCTATCCGTCATTGGTTCAAGGCAATCAAGCAGCTGACAATTTGATTGAAATGTTGCAAATCGCAGATCAGGATAACTTAGATGTTATTGTGATTGGACGAGGTGGTGGTAGTTTAGAAGATTTATGGGCTTTTAATAATGAAGCTTTAGCCTATGCGATTTATGAGGCTAAAACGCCAATCATATCGGGTGTAGGTCATGAAAGTGATGTTACAATTTGTGATTTTGTTGCTGATTATCGGGCGGCAACACCTACAGCTGCTGCTAGTCAGGCTGTTTTTTCACAAGCCGATTTACAAGCTCAGCTAATAGATTTTCAACAACGTTTAGCGTTTTCAATGGATAGAACACTTAAGAAAAAACAAATGGAATTAAATAGATTAGCTCAGGTAAAAGTATTTCAAAAACCGCATATCATGGTTGAACAAGCCTTGTTCAAACTAGATTATTTTAGTGAACGTCTTGTCGCCAATGGTATGAGTAAACTGAGTTTTTATCAGCATCAGTTAGAGTTGGAAAAAAATAATCTTTATCAACTTATCGAAGGAAAATATGCCCGGGCTGAAGAACAAATTCAAAGACCAAAAGAAAGAATGATTCAAATTCTTAAATACCGTTTAGATTTAGAGAAAAAGCATTTTTCGTCTTTGATTTCCGAATTAAATGCTTTAAGCCCTTTAAATGTATTAGAGAGAGGTTATACTTTAGTTTTACAAAATAAAAAGGTACAGACAAGAAAGCAAAATATTGATATGTCCAAGGAACTGTACATTCGTTTTGCCGATGGAGATTTAAAAGTTGTAGCAAGGAGTGATCTAAATGAAGAAGATGAATTACAATGAGGCACTTAAAAGACTAGAAGAAATTGTTGCATTGCTTGAAGATGAAGATACCCCAATCGAGAAATCTTTGGATTTATTTAAAGAGGGAATCGAACTGACTAATCAATGCCAAAAGAAACTCGCAGAGATTGAACAAGAAATCAATGTTTTAAAAAGTGTTAAGAAGGGAAGTGAAGAAGATGCGTGATGAAATCAATGAATGTCTTCAAACGATTTTAAATCCCTTATTTGATGGTAAAGTTAAAGAAGCAGCCATGTATTCTTTATTAGCCAAAGGTAAAAGAATTCGCCCTATTATGATGTTGACAACACTGCAAAGCTATGGGATTGATTACAAAAAATATATTGATGTCGCTTGTGCGATTGAAATGATTCATACATATTCTTTAATTCATGATGATCTTCCGAGTATGGATAATGATGATTTAAGGCGAGGACGTTTGACTTGTCATAAAGCTTTTGATGAAGCCACTGCCATTTTAGCCGGTGATGCGCTTTTAACTGAGGCTTTTGGGGTTGTTTGTCGTAATGCCTTTTTGTCAGATAATCAAAAAGTACAAATTGTAACCTTGTTAAGTCAAGCAGCCGGTCAAAGCGGAATGATTTACGGACAGCAACAAGATTTGGCTTTTGAAAATAAACAAGCAACCTTAGAGGAATTAAAAGATATTCATACATACAAAACCGGTTGTCTGTTTCAAGCTCCTTTGGTTATGGCAGGTATAATCGCTAAACCAACTGATCTTGAAAATTTAAAAAAGCTCGGGGCAATGATCGGTTTACTCTTCCAAATTCAAGATGATATTTTAGATGTCGTCGGAGATGAGGACACTTTGGGTAAGAAAACGGGTTCAGATTTAAAACAAGGTAAATCTACATATGTGTCTATATTAGGACTGGAAAAAGCACGGCAAGAAGTAGAAGCTTGTTATCAAGAAACATTAGCTTTAATCTATGGTATGCAAATCAATCATGGTTTAATGATGGGAATAGTTGAAGCAATGATGAAGCGTCATGGCTAAATATCGTTTAGAGGATATTTCCAGTCCGCTGTTTTTAAAAGAACTATCCATTAAAGAATTAAACGTTTTGGCTAGTAGTATCAGAACATTTTTAATTGACAGTATTGCCAAAACGGGTGGGCATCTTTCAAGTAATCTAGGTGTTGTAGAGCTTACCATTGCTTTGCATTATGTTTTTAATAGCCCCACAGATAAAGTTTTCTTTGATGTCGGACATCAATCCTATGTCCATAAGATTTTAACCGGTAGAGCGAAAGATTTTAATACGCTAAGACAATTTCACGGTTTATCGGGTTTTCAAAAAAGAGATGAGAGCGTCCATGATGTTTGGGAGGCCGGACATTCATCAACGGCTCTTTCAGCCGCTGTCGGAATGGCTCATGCCAGAGATTTAAATCATCAAACTTATCATGTTGTTCCTGTGATTGGTGATGCGGCTATTGTCGGTGGCGAAAGCTTAGAAGCGCTCAATCATTTAGGTGCCAGCAAGACCAAAGTCATTATCATTATGAATGATAATCAAATGTCTATTTCAAAAAATGTAGGAGGATTTAGTGAGTTTTTATCAGACATACGCACAAGTCACGCCTATAATGTAGCTAAAGGTGAGTATCGTCATATTTTAATGGGTTCACAAGTTGGCCAAAAGATTTACCATTTGACAAGTAAAGCTAAAAATTTAATTAAGCGACGTGTTATAGATTCTAAGATTTTCGGAGAATTTGGCGTCGATTATTTAGGACCAATCAACGGTCATGATATGGGAGAATTGATTAGAACTTTAGAAAAAGCTAAGACTATTCCTAACAGTGTGGTCGTTCATGTTATGACAACCAAAGGCAAAGGTTATATTTATGCTGAAAACGATACAAATGGGCAATGGCATGGGGTAGAACCATTTAATAAAGCGACCGGCTTAATACTTAATCAATCTAAAGAGATCGGGTGGAGTGAGTTTATTGCCAATGAAGTTTATGAAAGAATGGGGAAGGATCAGGATATAGTCGCTATTACCCCTGCGATGATTTCCGGCTCTAAAATGGAAAAAATTTTCAAAGACTACCAAGAGAGAGCCTTTGATGTCGGCATTGCTGAGGCTCATGCCGCAACATTTGCTGCCGGTTTAGCGATTTCAGGTAAAAAGCCGTTTTTATCTATTTATTCATCGTTTCTACAAAGAGCTTACGATCAGCTCAACCATGATATTGCACGCATGAATTTAGCTGTTGTTGTGGGAATTGATCGTGCCGGATTAGTGGCCGGCGATGGTGAAACGCATCATGGCGTTTTTGATTTAGGTATTCTAAAACCTTTACCGAACACCTATATATATGCGCCATCATCAAAAAAAGAGGCACAGTGGTTTTTAGATGAGGCTTTTAAGGCAGAACATGGGTTATATTGTATTCGATATGGTAAGCAAATTGTGAAGGATTATCCATGTGATACAAAACAGTTGGCGATAGGAAAATGGCATTATATCTCACAAAATGATAAGCCTCAAGCCATTATTATATCTTATGGTGAAACGCTTAATGATATTGTGTTAGAAGTTATGAATAGGCATCTAGCCTATGATATTGTGAATGCGAATTTCTTAAAACCGATTGATACAGAAATGATAGATGAAATAGCCAGAAGAAATCTGCCGATTTTTGTCTATGAACGAGATTTAGAAAGCTGTGGTTTAGGTAAAGATATAGCAGCTTATTTAGCTTGCCACCATTTATCATGTGATTTATATACTTATGGGTTGCCGGATATTTATTTGAAGCACGGTGATATTACAAAATTGTTGCATGAACAAGGTTTGGCACTAGAGGATATTTTAGGAAAAATGGAGAGGATTCTTTGTGAAAAAGGAAAGAATTGATGTTTTATTAGTAGAACAAGGCTTTTTCGATTCAAGGGAAAAAGCTAAAAGAGCGGTTATGGCGGGTCTAGTTTATGATGAGCATGGTCGTGTTGATAAGCCGGGGCAAAAGATTGATATTGAGGCTTGTATTACAGTCAAAGGAAACACTTTAAAATATGTTTCACGAGGTGGTTTAAAGCTAGAAAAAGCCATAGAAACCTTTGGGATTGATATGCAAGACAAGTTGATGCTAGATATCGGTTCATCGACAGGTGGTTTTACGGATTGTGCTTTACAGTATGGGGCAAAATATGTTTATGCACTAGATGTAGGTACCAATCAGCTAGTCTGGAAGTTACGAAGTGATGCACGTGTCGAAGTGATGGAACAAACTAATTTCAGATATGCCACAAAAGAAATGTTTAAAAACGGCTTGCCTGATTTTGCAAGTATCGATGTTTCCTTTATTTCCTTGAAATTGATTTTTATGCCTTTAAAAGATATTTTAATAAAAGACGGCGAGTTTGTAGCACTAGTTAAACCGCAATTTGAAGCGGGAAAAGATCAAGTTGGAAAAAACGGCATTATCAAAGATTCCAAAATACATTTAGAGGTACTTGAAAAAGTGATGGATTATGCAATGGAAAATGGCTTTTCATTACTGCATTTATCCTATTCGCCAATTACCGGAGGACATGGCAATATCGAATATTTGGCTCATTTTAAAAATGATGGAAAAGCCAAAATCGATAGAAGTACATTAAGTGCTATCGTTGAAGAGAGTCATAATTACTTTGAAAAATAATCATAGGAGGTGAGAGAATGCTTTCGAGCTTAAGAATTGTTGATTTTGCAATTATTGATGAAGTGCAGATTGAATTTGATTCGGGAATGAGTGTTTTAACAGGTGAAACAGGTGCAGGTAAATCTATTATTATCGATGCAATTAGTCTTTTAATGGGGGCTAGAGCTACTTCTTTTATGGTTAAAAGCGGTGCTAAAAAAGCGATTGTTGAAGGTGTTTTTGATATTGCGCAAAATTTTAAATTGCAAGCCTTTTTACAAGAAGCCGGTTTTGAAAGGGAAGATGAATTAGTTATCAGTCGTGAAATCAGTGCCGAAGGAAAAAGTCAGGCACGTTTAAATTATCGTCTTGTTTCAGCCGGACTTTTAAAACAGATTGGTCAACATCTAGCAGACATTCATTCACAGTTTGAAACGCAATACTTACTTAATGATAAAATTCATTTAAGCCTACTAGATAATTATATAGGTAGCGAAATGACGGGGCTTTTAAAAGTGTATCAACAGGCATATAAAGCCTATAGCAATGCGAAAAAAGACTATGAAACCTTATTAAATACACCTTCAGATGAAGAACAGATAGATTTTTATAAAGCCAAATTGCATGAGATAGAGGAAGCTGATTTGCACGAAGGCGAAATAGAAGCTTTAGAGGCTGAAAAAAAACGCATGAGTGAATTTGAAAAAACAAATGCCAAACTTTCAGAGGTCTTACATCATTTAAACAGTGACAGAGGGGCAATCGACCAATTGTATCAAGCTGAACATATTTTCTCAAATTTGGAAGATGAACAATTAGCCAACCTTCAAGAGCGTATGTCTGATTTATATTATCAATTAACCGATATGACAGAGGAAATCGAAAGTTTTAAAGACGAGTTAGTATTTGATGAATATCGCTATGAAGAAATTCAAAATCGTTTGTTTTTAATTCGTAAATTGCAACGCCAATACGGTTATGATGTCGCAATGATTTTAGCTAAACGTGATGAATTTGAAGAAAAAATTTCTTTGATTGAAAATAAAGAAAGCTTATTGGTAAAAAAGGAGAAAGAATTAGCATTAAAAAAAGACGAAGCAACCAAAATTGCAAAACAAATCAGTATCTTAAGACAAAACAAAGCCAAGCTATTAGAAAGTGATATTTTAGCGGTTTTGGTAGACTTATATATGGAAAACACACAATTTTCTTGTGAATTTCAAAAATCAGAGGTTTTATCTGAAACAGGTATAGACCATATGTCTTTTATGATTAGTACGAATGTCGGCCAAAAACTTCAAAAATTAAGCGATGTTGCCAGCGGTGGTGAATTATCACGCTTGATGTTAGGTATGAAGTGTATCTTTACAAAATTAGAAGGTGTTTCAACTATAATCTTTGATGAAGTTGATACAGGTGTCAGCGGTAAAGTAGCTTTTGCGATTGGGCGAAAAATGAAAGAAATTGCCAAAAATGCTCAAGTCATCTGTATTACGCACTTGCCTCAAGTTGCAAGTTTTGCTAAAAATCACCTATTTGTTTATAAACATTTAGTCGATGAACGAACTAAAACGGAAGCCAAATGGCTAAGTAATGAAGAAAGAGTTGAAGAAATCGCTAAAATGTTGTCTAATGACACTATCAACAGCAGCGCTTTAGAAAATGCACGCTATCTGTTAAATGAAAATGGTAAAAACTAAACATCATATAATCCTCTAAAAGACAAACAATAGAATTGTCATCTCATTCAAAGGAGGCATCGAGTGTGAAAAAAACTCTCGCATTATTCATTCTTCCTTTGATGTTTTCACTTAATATATGTTTGGCTTTAGCCAAAACGGTGATTCCCGGTGGTGAATCTATCGGTGTTGTGATGCGTTATGATGGCGTTTTGGTAACCGGTGATTATAGTTTTGAAGCTGAAGGCAAGACGGTTAATCCTAATGCCGATACTTTTAAAAGCGGTGATTTAATCAAATCTATTGAAGGTAATCCCATTACTTCTAACGATGATTTAGTTCGTTACATTCGTCAGGCTTTACCGAATCAAACCTTCCTTTCTGTTCAAATAGAACGTCAAGGTAAGCTTGTAGAGGAAACTTTAGAAGTTTATTACGATAAAGCTAATGACAGTTTTAAAACCGGCTTGTATATCAAAGACAATTTGTCGGGAATCGGAACCATTACCTTTTATGACCCCGAAACAAGTACTTTTGGGGCTTTAGGACACCCAATGATAGAAACCGATATTGAAGCGTCTAGTTTATTGGAAATAAGTGCCGGAGAGGCATTTGATGCTTATATTTTATCAGTCGATAAAAGCAGTAATGGACACCCCGGACAGAAATTAGCTAGGATTGAAAAAACGAAGTATTTAGGTAACGTTAAGTTAAACAATCAGTATGGTATCTATGGTTATTATGATACGCTCTATAAAGATGATGTATCGCAAATTGAAGTTGCCAGCCAATCGGAAGTTGTATTAGGAGAAGCTAATATTTTGACGGTTGTCCAAGGACATGAAGTCAAAAGCTACAGCATTGAAATCACTTCTTTAGAAACCCAAACAAGCCAAGAAATCAAAGGCTTGACTTTTAAAATCACCGACGAATCTCTACTTGCTCAAACAAATGGGGTTGTGCAAGGCATGAGTGGCTCACCGATCATTCAAAATGGCAAGCTCATCGGCGCCGTGACACATGTGTCGATTGATGATGTCGATCAGGGGTACGGCTTGTATATTGAGTGGATGTTAGAGGAAAATAACAAGATGATAAGTTAGGGCGTTTTCGTCCTTTCTTATTTTTTTTATGGTAAAATTCGGAAAAATAAAGAGCTAAATTTCGACATTTCTTCATCGTAATTTCTTTAAAATTGTCGAAATATATAATTTTCCTTCAAATTTTTATTAAAAAATTATGTTTTAATTTAAAATTTGTTTATTTTAGTAAAAAATCCCATTATAATGTGTCTTGCTAGAAATTATGGGACGTGGAAAGAGGAATCGTATGAATAATCTTCGTTTATTACTGGCTGACGAAAATAAAGAATTTTTGGCAATGCTAAGAAAGGAACTAATAGCAACACATCAATTTGGCTATGTTCAAACTGTAAGCGATGGACAAGCGTGCTTAGAAGAATTAACTAATCAACATTATGATATGTTAATTTTAGATTTGATGCTTCCGGGTATTGATGGTCTAGGTGTACTTTCACAAATTAGAAAGAAAAGTGAAGTCCAATTAAGAAAGATTGTATGCACTTCAGGTTACATGAATGAAATCATGTATGCAAGATTAACTGACTTTAGTATTGATTACTGCTTTAAGAAACCGTTTGATATTCGCTATTTTATCACTTCACTATGCGATATTATCGATATGACATTTCAAGATATGCAGCCGCTTTCAACTTTTAATGCCAACGAAAACAAGAAATATCAGAAAGTTAAATTAGAAAATGAAATTACTGAAATTCTTCATGAAGTTGGTATACCTGCACATATCAAAGGTTACATGTATTTAAGAACGGCTATATTACGCACTTTCTATGATACAGATATCTTAGGCCAAGTTACAAAAGTTTTATATCCTGAAATTGCAAGACAATACAACACAACTTCTTCACGTGTTGAAAGAGCTATTCGCCATGCTATTGAAGTCGCTTGGAACAGGGGGAACACAGACGCTATTGATGATATTTTCGGTTATACTGTTAGTTCAACAAAAGCTAAACCAACCAATTCTGAATTCATCGCAATGATTGCTGACAAGTTAAGATTAGAATATAAAACCAAAAGAACTGCAGCTTTCGTCAAACAACTTTAATAGCTATCGCATTTATATCTATTTTCTGATAAAATAGATATAGGGAGGTGAGCCATCATGCAAATTATATTTCATATTGATATGAATGCATTCTTTGCATCGTGTGAATTAAATGAGCATCCGGAATATCGGAATAAACCGCTCATTGTAGCTCATAACTCTAGGCGTGGCATCGTTACAACAGCTTCATATGAAGCTCGAAAATATGGTATTCACTCCGCGATGCCTATATATTTAGCCCTAGAAAAATGCCCAAAGCTTATTATTGCCGAACCGCATTTTGAACTTTATCGTAAAACTTCATCTCAATTTTTTGATATTATTGCGAACTATTCTGATAAAATTGAAATCGCAAGCATTGATGAATGCTATGTGGATGTAAGTGATATTGTTAATCAATATGGCGGAATTTATCAAACTGCATTAAAAATGCAAACAGAAGTTTTTGAAAAACTGAATATACAATGTAGTATAGGGATATCTCCTAATAAATTCTTATCTAAAATGGCAAGTGACATGAAAAAACCAATGGGAATAACGATGATTATAAGATCTAATATCAAAGAAAAACTATGGCCACTGCCAATTGATGATATGTACGGGATTGGTAAGAAAACAGCACCTAAGCTTAAAGAGCTAGGTATATTGACTATCGGAGATTTAGCTAATTCTAAAAATTTTGATATAGTTCGAAATATTTTAGGAAATCATACATTGCTGTATTATCAGCACGCTAATGGTTTAGATTTTTCAAAACTCCATATCGAAAGTCGCGCTTTAAAATCAGTGGGACATTCTACAACATTCCAAAATGATGTGAGTGATGAAACTCAAATTAAAGAGATTTTGCAAGATCTAACTCAACATATAGTAGCACGTGCTAAAAAACGTCATTTAGTTGGAAATAACATTTCTATTACAATGAAATATTCACGATTTGAAAGTACCGTTAGGTCTTTATCGTTAAACGATTATACAAACGATTATGAAATTTTAGTCAGTCATATTTTGATTTTATTAGATCGTCATTATGACGGACGACCTCTACGATTACTCGGTGTTAGTTTAAACAACACCATCAATGAAAAAAAACGCATCAAACAGTTATCATTATTTGATTATCAAAGGGAAGAGCCCACTCCTAAAAATATGACAGATGATCTGTTAGAGAAGTTGAACAAGCACCATCAAGATAGCTTCATGCGTGCTTCACAACTGATTAAAAATAAAAAAGGTTATAAACACGAGTAGACAAGCATACACTTCAATGAAGGAAGGTGGCATTATGTTAACTCGTTTTTTTGCACATTTAAAAACATATCGTTTTATCTATTTATTTAATTTAGGCCTCTTAATCGCCGGTTTTAGCTTTGGCTGCGTGATATTCACAAGGCAGGATAGCGAATCCCTTAAATCGCTAAATGACCTTATCACATCTGTTTTAAGCTTATCTTACATAAAAGATCCGGCGATGATTCAAAGTAATCTCGCCAGTAATATTTTCTTGATTTTTTCGGTTTTCTTTTTAGGACTCTCATTATTAGGTGTTCCATTACTTTCGTTTATTTTGTTTACGAAAGGATTACAGGTTGGTTTTTCATGTATGTTATATATTGAAGTCTATGCTTTAAAGGGGATAGCAGGTATCATCTTAACCTTGATTCCATTTGTTTTCTTTGAATTGATTGCGTTTCTATTATTGTGCGCTGTCGCTTATGAAGTATCCATGTCTATCTTTTTAACTTGTTTTATCAAAAAGAATACCTTATCCTTAAAGTCCGTCTTAAATCATTTTTTAAATTTTATCTTGATTGCTTTGGCACTTGTATTAGTATCCGTGTTATTTAAGATTTATTTATTGCCATTCTTGTATCACATTTTCGGCTTATAGTTTGCTTATCAAAATGCTTTGATTTAGATATATTTTATTATATAATAAATAGGGTGATATTTTGTGAGTATGAGGTTAACGGATATCAAAACTGAATATAGACGCTATCTGCAAGTAGAATTAGGCTTATCAAAACGGACAGTTGATAACTATATGGCAGAAATTGGTCGTTATTTCACATATTTAACAGATTGTGAAATTGAAGACGTCAGTACTATTACGAAAGAAATCATTGAGGATTACATTGCATTTAGAGATAAAATAGGCATAGAAGAACGTACATTAGCTCATATTATGACTATTTTAAGAAGCTTTCATCATTATCTGGTTTTAGACCATTTAGCTCAATATGATGTTTCCTGCTTTTTAGAAAGTCCGAAGTTAAAGCAAAAACTTCCCGATGCCTTAAGCGAAAAGGAAGTCCGGCTGTTTTTATCCTCTATACCGTTACATACACCAGTTCAAAGACGAAATCATTGTATGTTTGAACTCATGTATGCGACAGGTCTAAGGGCTTCGGAGCTATGTTCTTTAACCATGAGTTGTCTACATATCAATGCCGGCTATATTGTCTGTAAAGGGAAGGGGAACAAGGAGCGTATGTTACCTGTTGCTTCTAAAGTTATGACGCATTTAGAAGCTTATATTCAAAAAGACAGACCCCAATTATTAAATGATAAAAACTCACAATATCTATTCATAACAAAGCAAGCAACGCCTTTATCAAGAGAAAGATTATGGACTATTTTGCAACAGTTATCGCAAAGTTCACCATTGACAAAACATTTACATCCGCATATTTTAAGACATACATTCGCAACGCATTTGTTGGAGAATGGGGCGGATTTAAGGTCAATACAAGAGTTGTTAGGGCATGAAAACATTGCCACGACAACCATTTATACGCATGTATCAACAAAGAAAATGAACGAAACATATCAAAAGTTTCATCCAAGAAGAAAAAAGGGAGAATGAATA
>CAJUOR010000057.1 GCA_910588165.1 uncultured Thomasclavelia sp. | reverse complement strand
TTTTGAAAAAAAGTGTATAATGATTGAGAAATTTGAATATTTGATACATAAACGTTATAATATTTACAAAATTATATTATAATGTTATAATTGTCTGAGAAAAATAGGAAAGGTGATGTAGGGTGAAAGAGCTTTTTGATTTGTATTTAATTTTTGTGAAATTAGGAAGTGTAACCTTTGGTGGTGGTTATGCGATGCTTCCTTTATTGCAACGTGAATTCGTTGAAAAAAGAAATTGGGTAAAAGACGAAGAACTAATGGATTACTTTGCAATTGGACAATGTACGCCAGGTATTATTGCGATAAATGTTTCTACATTTATCGGTAATAAGCGAAAAGGATTGTTGGGGGGCGTTATCTCAACTTTAGGCTTTGTTACTTTTCCAATTATCTTATTGATTATCATTGCAGCATTTTTAAGTAATTTCTCTGAATATGCGATTGTTAAAAATGCTTTTGCGGGTATTCGTGTCTGTGTCTGCGTTTTGATCTTAAATGCGATTGAACGTTTGTGGAAAAAATCAGTAGTTAATCCTATCGCATTAGTATTATTCGGTATTATTTTTGTGGCAACTGTATTTACGAGTATTTCACCGGCACTTTTAGTGATTATATCAGCTTTTGCGGGTATTATTTTAAGCCAAATCTCAGGAGGTAAAAACGTATGATTTTATTCCAATTATTCTTTGAGTTTTTTAAAGTAGGACTATTTTCAGTGGGTGGTGGCTTGGCGACTTTACCATTCCTTTACAATCTATCTGATACAATGGGCTGGTTTACTCATGGTGATGTAGCTAATCTGATTGCGATTGCGGAATCAACTCCCGGAGCTATTGGTATAAATATGTCAACTTATGCCGGTTATTTAGTAGCCGGGATACCGGGTGGTATTATTGCAACGCTTGGTTTAGTCACACCATCTATCATTATTATTTTGATTATTGCGAATTTGTTAAATAAATTTCAAGATAACAAATACGTTCAGTCAGCTTTCTTTGGTTTAAGACCTGCGTCTTTAGCGATGATTGCAGCTGCCGGTGTTAGTGTTGTTAAAATTGCTTTGATTGATTTAGATGCTTTTAAAGTAAGTGGAAACATCGGCGATTTATTTATTCTTCCGGGTTTGATTTTAGGAGCTATCTTATATATTATATCTAAAAAGACAAAGTTGCACCCTGTAGCGTTGATTGCTATCAGTGCCGTAGTCGGAGTTGTCTTTCATTTTGCCGGGGTATAAACCCGGTTTTTAATTTGTTTTATAAAAGAAAAAACGCTTCCTTTAGGAAACGTTAAAGATCGAATTCTATCTTATAATTGGCTAAGCGTGTATTATATTGGGCATAAGAAACTTCAATGACTTGTCCATGTTCATTATATGTTGTACGTTTGCGACCAAGAACAGGACCGTTCTCTAAATTGAGTTCCTCTAATATTTTTAATGAAGGATAGTCAACAAAAAATTCATCATGAATGTTTTTAAGCAGGTAACCACTCTTAAATAACATCATATAAATGGAAAAATTTTCATCTTCTTCAATTTGGGGAATTTGCAAATCCTCAGGTAGATAGTGGGTGCAGTAGATATAAGGGTGTCCATCTAAATAATACATACGTGTAATTTTAGTACATGCTTTTTTATAGTATTGATACAATTCATCTTGGGGTTCTAGTGCTATTTTAGAAATTTTAGTTTTTTCTTTAATGAACTGACGACCGGATCTTTTCATCACTTGAGTAAAAGTTGAACCTTTAGAAAGTTTGTTAAAAATCGAATTACTTAAAATGGTTGTCCCTTTTCCACTCTTTTTTTGTACATATCCTTCGTTTTCCAGCATTTCGATCGCATTTCTAATTGTAATTTTACTCACTTGAAATTCTTTTTCTAATTCTACTTCGGTTGGCATTAAAGAATTGATTTCATAAGTCCCATCAATAATACGTTCTTTTAAAATCTGCATGATAGTTATGTATAAAGGTTCTTTTGTGCTCATCATTCAGTCCTCCTCCTCTTATCTCTTATTCTAACATATTTTTCCAAAAAATTCTTATAGTATATTAAACATTTTTAATTTTGTGGAAAATCAAAAAAATACTATTTTTATAAAGATACATTATAATATTTACATATTAAGATTATAATGTTATAATTGAAATGAACGATAAAATGGAAAAATATATATAAATTAAAATTAAGAGAGGAAATTTATGGCAAAGATATTATTTAAACATTTTAAGGATATAGAGGGAAATGTCGTTAATTTTAGATTAGAGGATAAAGAAATAACTGTTGCGGAAAATTTGGAACCTATGGCAAATGAGGTCATAATTGATGGGCATTATCAAAAATATATATCAAACGGTTGGATTGATATTCATACGCATTGCTTAGACAAGTTTGAACTATATGGGGATAAAATAGATGAGATCGGATACAAACAAGGTGTTACTTGTGTCGTAGATGCAGGGACTTGTGGCAGTGATGATTTTGAAGAGTTTTTACAACAGGCAAACGCAAGTAAAACCAAGGCTTACAGTTGGCTGAATATTGCGAAATGCGGAATTGCATATCAAAATGAATTAGCGGATTTGTCTTTAATCGACAAAAATGCTATCGCTAAAACTTTAGAGAAACACCGTCATAAAATTATAGGTTTAAAGGTTCGTATGAGTCGAAGTGTTGTTAAGGAAAGTAAAGATGAACCTCTATATATAGCCTTGGATTTAGCTAATGAATTCAAGTTACCTTTGATGGTGCACATCGGTAATCCACCAAGTTTAATCGAAACAGTTATGGAAAATGTTCGTTGTGGAGATATCGTGACACATATTTTCAATCCTAAGGAAAATTCTGTTTTGGATAAAATGGGTAAAGTAAAAAAAGAGGTGTTTGAGGCAAAGCAAAGAGGTGTGCTGTTTGATTTAGGGCATGGAACAGAAAGCTTCGGTTTTAATACTTGTAAATCCAGTTTGAGTCAAGGGCTAATGTGTGATACAATTTCATCAGATATTTATTTCCACAACCGTTTAGAAGGTCCCGTCTATTGTTTGGCAGATGTGATGTCAAAAATGGTAGAGGTAGGTTACTCCTTGAAAGAAGTCATAGATATGGTAACGATTAAACCAAAACAATATTTACATTTGCCGACAGAAGCTTGTGACTTTACAATTTTTGAGGTACGAGATGATGATACGACAGGAATAGATTCTATAGGAGTTCAACAACAACTTCATCAGCATATCGTTGCTACTGCGGTGATTATTGATGGGGAATATATTGAATTGGAGGGTTAGAGGTTATGGACGTTTATACAAAATATGATGTGAAAAGAGTTATCAATGCTTCAGGTAAAATGACAATCCTAGGTGGTAGTCGTGTGAGTGAATCAGTAACGGTAGCCTTACAAGAAGGGGCTAAAAATTTCTTTTTAATCTCTAATCTACAGACGCAATTAGAGAGTTATTTAAAAAATCTTTTAAAAGTACCGGGGGTCCGTTTGGTTTCAAGTGCCTCAAGTGGTATTGCGCAATGTGTTGCTAGCACCATTGCTAAGGATAATATCGGCATGGTCTTGGATCTTTATAATCCTAAACATACTAAAAGAGAAATTATCATGCCGATGGGACACGTGGTTAATTATGGAACACCTATAAGTTTAACCATTGGTTTAGGTGGTGGAACAGTTGTGGAAGCAGGCTACGCCAATGAATGCACGGCATCACAAGTCGAAGCTAAAATTACAGAAAATACAGCTGCGCTTTTATATGTGAAAAGCCATCACTGTGTTCAAAAGAGTATTTTAGAAATTGAGGAAATGGCTGCAATTGCCAAGAAGTATAATCTTCCTTTCATTATTGATGCAGCAGCTGAGGAGGATTTGCGTAAATATATTGAATTAGGTGCAGACGCTGTCATTTACAGTGGGACAAAAGCTCTAGCCGGACCAACGGCGGGCTTAGTTATTGCTAAGGAATCTTTCTTACAATATTTGCGTTTACAAGCTCAAGGTATTGGACGTATTATGAAGGTCGGCAAAGAGAGTATGTTGGGGTTAGCTCAAGCGATTGAAAACTATGTTGGTCATCAAGGTCTTTCAATAGAAAAGCAGCTTGATCGTCTTACACCTTTTAATGAAAAGCTATCAAATCTTGCGGGTGTTAGCGCTAAGGTGGTTCAAGACGATGCCGGACGTGCCATTATGAGAAGTCAGATTCATTTTGATAACCGCTATGATGCCAAAGCGATTGCTAAAGCTTTGAAAGAAGGTAGTCCGATGATTTATACAAGGGATTATCGGTTAAACTTAAATATTATTGAAATTGATATTAGAGATGTCAGTGAAACGGAATTAGAGGAAATTTATCAGCGAATTGTTGCCATCATTGGATAGGAGGGAGAGTCCATGAAATTTTTAGCTTTTGGAGAAGTTATGATGCGTTTAACTGTTGAACCATATAAAAAGCTAAGTCAGTCGAATAAATTAGATATGAATTTTACCGGAACAGGTGTTAATGTTCTTTCAGGTTTATATCAGTTTGGACATCAGTGTTCTTTAATTACCGCACTTCCTAATCATAATGTTGGTTGGGCAGCTGCCGGTGCTATTAGACAATTAGGGATTCGTGATGACATGATTACATATCATGGTCGGCATATCGGTGTTTACTTTTTAGAAATGGGGATTGCTTCAAGACCAAGTGAAATCACGTATTTGAATCGTAGTGAATCAGCATTTAATCAGACGGATTATGATTTGGATAAGCTTCAAGGACAAATGCAAGGCTATGAAGCTATTCATTTTTGTGGCATTAGCTTATCGCAAAATGAAAAAATTGCCCGTACTGTTTTAAACTTAGCTAAAATGAGTAAAGAACAAGGGCTAAAAGTCATCTTTGATTGTAATTATCGACCAACTCAATGGGCGGGAAAAGACCAGACAGAAACAAAACGCTTATATCAAAAGATGATGAATTTAGCTGATATTGCTTTTGTCAGCGTGAAAGATGCTGCTCATTTAGATATAGAAACAGAGAATAAAGAAGAAAGAGAAATTCTTCAAGAAATTTTAGAACGCTATCAGCTTGAAGCTTTATTTGGGACAAGAAGACCACAAGGTAGTTATCAAGGCTATATGTTAAGTCAAACAGATTATGTTGAAAGTAAGGTTTATCCATTAGAAGTTTATGACCGCATCGGTGCAGGTGATGCTTTTGCAGCCGGTGTGCTACACGGTTATTATCAAGGGTGGGGTTGTGCTAAAATAATTGATTTCGGAACTGCTTCTGGTGTGCTTGCTCATGCAACTTTTGGGGATTCTCCGTTATTAAAAGAAGCAGATGTAATGGATTATTGCCTTAACGGAAATAGAGATATTAGAAGATAGAGGGAGGAATTAAAAATGGCAGATGTTTATGAATTATTGAAAGAAAAAGGAATTACATTACCTAAACCTAGTACAAAAGCGGGTATTTATACACGTGTTCAGCCTTTTGGAGATAAATTGCTATACTGTTCAGGCTGTGGACCTAATCGTATTGATGGAACAAAGGTTATCGGTAAATTAGGAAAAGACTTGGATATTGAACAAGGACAAGAAGCGGCTTATTGGTGTATGTTGAATTTATTAGGTAATTTGCATGATGCAATCGGTGATTTGAATAAGATTAAACAGTTTGTGAAGGTATTAGCGTTTGTGAATAGTACAGATGACTTTCAAAAACAGCCATTGGTTGTCAATGGTGGTTCACAGTTGTTAGTTGATTTATTCGGTGAAGTTGGGTTAGCAGCTAGAACAGCTCTTGGGACAAATGCTTTACCTAATGGTATTGCCTGTGAAATTGAAGTTTTAGTTGAGTTAAAATAATGAGGCTGTAACAGTAAGGCTAGAAATAGCTAAACTGTTATGGCTTTTTCTTTACCTTGATTTTTCTATACTGATAGTATAAAGTTATTGATTTTGAAATTCATTAAAGGCTAGGGCTTGTTATACATAGTTTAATCAATCTTCCATATAAAAACCACTAGCCAAATTTGAAGTGAACCTAATAAGTTGGACTAGTGGTTAAAAATTATTTCGTTTGAATTGCCTTATAGACAAAGCCATGTTCCTTAGCTAAACGACATTTAGCCTCTTCTAAGCTACACTTAAGAAGATACATGATAATTGCATATTTGGGTTTGTGTTCGGATTTTTCAAAAACATCTAAGGCCTCTTCATAGCTGCATTCACAAGCTTGCATTACAATTCTAATCGAGCGTTCAACTAATTTTTGATTAGAGGGGTGTAAATCAATCATGAGATTTTGATATGTTTTCCCTATACCGATCATAGAGGCAGTAGACAACATATTTAAAATCATTTTTTGAGCTGTCCCGGCTTTTAAGCGTGTAGAGCCACTTACAACCTCCGGCCCTGTTGCTACTTCAATCGCAAGTTGAGCGTGTTTACCGATTTCACTATTGGGATTGCAAGCTAGAGCTATGGTGTAGGCGCCTAATTCATTTGCTTTGTCAAGAGCCCCAATTGTATGGGGTGTTCGTCCACTGGCAGCAATACCGACAACAACATCTTTCACATTGACGTTTATTGTTTCCATATCATGAGCCCCTTGAACTGTACTATCTTCAATGCCTTCTTTAGATTTCACAAAAGCGCTTGGACCGCCGGCAATTATTCCTTGGACTTCATCGGTAGTAGAGAACGTTGGTGGGCATTCAACCGCATCTAAAACGCCTAATCGCCCGCTTGTACCACTACCTACATAGATAAGTCGACCACCTTGATTAAAGGCTTGGATAATATGATGAACGGCAATTTCAATTTGGTCAAGTTGTTCTTTAACACAGAAAGCAACTTTGGCATCTTCGTTATTCATGACTTCAAGAAATTCTCTTGTTGTCATTTGATCTAAGTTCATTGTACTAGGATTTCTTTTTTCAGTGATGAGATGACTTATTTCTACTTTACTCACATTGATTCTCCTTTCTAAAGCTCGGTGAATTTAATTTTTGTATTTTCATTGATATAGTTAAGTGCTTCTATATAATCGGGGTGAATAAAACCGATGATATTGACTCTTGCATCTGTCGGTAAATCTTTTTTAAGTAATTGCATCTCACCGCAGTAACGTCCCATTAAAGTGTTGTCGATAGTAATTGCACCATGCCGGCGAACGCCATTGTTTTGAATAGCTACTTTTTTTAATCGGGGTGTTGCCAAACGAATGGCACATTCAGACTGATCTTTACGACAAGAGATGATTTGGTTATATAGATGCTTGTATTCAGGTTCTAAATGGACTTTTAAGGTGATAACTTTATCACTCATATATGTTTGGATAGCTTGCAATGTTTCGATTTTGGCTTGACTGTCACCGATCATAATGTCGCTAACGCCATTAGCCATAAGCTCCAATGCAGCAATAAATGGGGGAGTATCACGGTGTTTTTCTAATGTCGGTAAGCCCTCATATAATGGGAAACGTTTGAGATTATCTCCGCATACAAAAGCTTGTATTTGTAGACCATATTGCCTAAAGATTTGGTTTTTTGAATTAAAACTATCTTTTGAAAGTCCTGTAAAGCGTTTTGGATAGAAATTATGGGTAAGGATAAGCCGTTTAAAATCAATACCTTGTGCTTGGGCTTTTTTGATATAATTTTCATCAACGATACTGGCATTCAACATAATTTCAAAATCTTCAGATAATTTCTTTACTGTATCTAAATCATCAAACCCATAATCTAAACGTAGGGCTTTAAAACCCATAGCTTTTAAACGCTTGAAATCACCGTTAGGAATTTGCAGTTTTTCAAAAGTAACAGGGGAAACATCAGGACATAACTCTAACCCTAATGCTTGACATATTTCAATAAAGTGAGGGAGAACATCATCTAAATGGCTGTAATCTTCTTCAGGGATATGAAGTGAAGTAAATACGTATTTAGCCCCGACTTTTGCTGCTTCTTTTAAATATGTTTCATCTAAATCTTGAAAATAAACGGATATACCTAACATTTTAAATCACATCTCCTTATCTAAAAAGTTGGGAAGAACCCAACTTTTTAATTCGTTATCTTTATTCGTTATCAAAGAGTGGGGCGTGCATATAAGCTTTCACCGGAAGAGCTGAACCGCCTTCAATCGCTCTTACTTTTAATTGAGCTGTGTAATAAGCTTGGTATGGAACATCATTCACAGTTCCGTTGAAAATAGTATATTTCTTTAATGCATTGAACCATGTATCTACAATTTCATCGTTGACTGTCACATAACAAGTCGGTGTAAATCCAATTAAATCTTCGCAGTTTTCACCGTAAAGCAATTGAATTTTGTGTCCTTCTTTTCTTAATTCTAAAACAGCTCGAGTTACTGTTTGATAAGTAAAGTAGTGACGTTCGTGCATTGTGCCACGCCAATGTGTTACCACACAATCAACACCTTCCTTAATCATGTAATCTTTTAAGAGTTTAATAAATTCTTGTTCAGAAGGAACAGTCTTTGATGTGTAACGCATATTATAAGCATCGCACCCCATCGCTTTAGCGACTTCATCATTTTCTTGACGAACGTTGTCAAGATAAGCTTGTTTTTCTTCTTTTGTTGCTGTCGGATTGGTTAATCTTCCTTCAGTAACATTAATCATGGTACAATGCGCACCCATTTTGGCATATTTAATCAATAATGGTCCCCCCATGAGCTCGGCATCTAAATGATGCCCACCAATACTGATGATTCTTTTATATTTCATTAGTTAAATTTCCTTTCTAGATAATCTATAAGTACGATATACTTTGACTCCATGGCGTAAATAGAAACGCATAGCCGCACCGCCTGTCCATAAGAAATACAAGTATGGGATACCACGTGATTTCATATCTTGCATCATCGTTTCAAAAAGCACACCACCTATACCATGAGAGCGAAGGCTTTCATCAACACCAAACGGTCCAAAGCGTCCATCGTTACCATCAATTTTACGCATACAGAAACCAAGAATTTTATCTTCGCTATTAACGACTAATAGAATGACTTTTTCAGCCTCATGTCTTTGCATAGCGATTAGGGCATTGCGTTTCCAACCTGCTCCGAATTGAGAAAGTAAGAAATTTTGTAATTGAAGCATATATTTTTTTTCATATGGGACAATTGAGATACCCTGAGTATTTAAGTCGGCTATTTTTGTTTTTGTGGTTTCAGACATCGTGAAGTCCCACAAATCTCTTTGCATACTGACAACTTCTTCGTTGTTAAAGGGGTAATTTAAACTTTCGAAGAAAGGGATTGCCGCTTCATAACGCAAATCGATACCGGGTGTGAAATAGTTAGGGCTATATGCACATAACGTGATTTCTGTCGCCCCTAGTTTCTTTAAGTCTGCTTCTAAGCTTTGAACAAGTGCCGTGCCGATTTTTTGATGACGATAGTCTTGGTTGACGGCAATCATATTAATCCAACCACGTGTTGGTTCAAGTCCTCTTTCCAAATAAGGTATTTTACGTTTGATGCCAAATGCAAAACCAACACATTGGTTATCAACGAAAGCGACTTTGAATAAATTAGGATCAAAGTTATCATCAAGAAGAATGACTTCGGTAAATCTTTCTTCGTTGATTAAATCATAAACTAAGTTTTCATTCCAACATTTTAAAACATCAGCTAAATATGACATTTCAAAACTTTTGATTTTAACGTTCATAAATAGACACTCCTTTATGCTGTTGTTTTAGCAGGTAGCTCATCTAACGGCTCTAAGCCTTCTTTTTCTCTTTGTTCATTAAGCTCTTGAAGTTGTAGCTCTTGTTTTTCCATAACTTTGAAGAATGGTAAGAAAATGAAGAATAGGATAACCATATTGATACAGCTAAGTACCATTGCCCAAATATTGAATCCTGATCCGATAAACGCCATCAGTGGAACCGGCATGGTCCAAACAACGCTGGCAACAATTGGTGGAACTAATCCTAACATTGATAAGGCTCCATTAAAGATGAATAAAACAGCAAAGCCTAAAACCCAAGGTACAAACATCAATGGATTTAAGACAATTGGCAAACCATACATAATCGGTTCGGCAATATTGAATACTGATCCGGCAATTGATAAACGCCCTAAGACTTTAAATCTTTTAACTTTAGACATGATAAGTAAAACAGCAATTGGGAAGACGCTTAAACGAACATAGCAGTTAATCCATAATGAAGAGAAAATATAAGTAATCTCTTTTCCGGCTGCAAAGTCAGCTAAGTTTTGGACAGACATTGATTCCCAAATCGGTGTCATAATAGAACCGACAATATTTGAACCATGTAAACCGACAAACCAGAAGACACGGTCTAATAAGAAAGCAATAAATTGTGCAATAAAACTGCTTCCACCTGCAACTAGTTTTGTACTTAAGTCATTGACGATGGTTAAGAAGTTGAAGTCAGGAATGTTTCTGCCTACAAATGCAGACAAAATGATAATGACACAAACAGGGATTAAACTTGTGAATGCATCTGCAACCATTGGCGGTACGCCTGCAGGCATTTTGATACGAATATCTTTTTTCATGAACCAACGATATACTTCAACAGAAACGATACTGATAATAATACCGCTAAATAAACTTGGGGCACCTAAAATATAGTTAGGCCAATCAAAGTTAGCTGATAATTGTGAGAAATCTATGAAACAAAGGAAACTGATTAAACCGACAATGCCACAAACCATAGGACTAACCTTGTTGTCTTTGGCCTTATAAAATTCACCTAAGAAATAACTGTTTAAAACAACGCACAAGAATGCCATTAAGTTAATACTTACTGAAGCTAATTGTCCTAATGCCGGTCTAACATGGACTAATGCATTATTGATAGCTTCGGCAACGTTTGGCATATTTAAACCTGTGCCTTCGGCAAAGAGGCCACCTAAGTTTAATACAAGGGTAGCAGTTGCTCCTAAAATCATGTAAGGCATCATGACCATAAAAGATTTTTGTAAACTTTGTAGGTATCTGATTTGTGAAATACGCACCAAAGGAGGTGCTAAGCGATTTTCAATAAAACTTGTAATACGACTTACGGTTGAGTGTTTTTGTGTACTCATTTGATTTTCCTCCCTTTTTTTGTTCCCTTTATAACGGCCGTGTTTTTTTGGGATTTATTCCATTATATATGGGACTAATTTTATTATACAACTTTTGAAATCGTTTGCAATACTTTTTTTAATTTTTTTGGAACTTTTCTCAATTAGAAAAGAATTGATAAAATCAAAATATTTGTGTTTATGGAAAAATAGACAAGTTGAAAGTAGCGACAAAAAGGTATATAATGGAAACAATTAAGAGATAAGGGGAAATAAAAATGACACCAATTCAACATATTGAATTACATCAAGGGGAATTTACAAAGTCTGAATTAGTAATTATGGACTATGTTTTAACTCATTTAGATAAAATCAGTGCTTATCCAATTGCAACCATAGCGGAAAAGTGTAAAGTATCTAAATCCGCATTGTTACGCTTTTGTCAGAAGTGTGGGTTTAAAGGATATAGTGAGTTTAGATATGAGGTTTCTAGATACATTCAGTCAATTACGCAAATTACAGAGAGTGATAATGTCAAGACGCAAACAATTACGAACTTGTATATTGAAGCTTTGAACCAATTGCCAACGGTTTTAAGTATGACTAAGCTCAATCAATTATCGCAGCTAATCCTTCAAGCCAGGAAAATAAAAATATATGGGATTCATGAAACCGGACTTTCGGCTCGTTACTTTTCTTATCGTTTAGCTAGTGTCGGTATTGATTCGGAAGATGTGACGTTTACCGAATTATTTTCAGAAAAAGCATCAATGTCCCAAGAAGATGATTTGAATATTTTTTTATCATTATCTGCGGAAACCGGTGTTGTGAAAGAGGCGATTCAATATGCGAGTGAAAGTGGGAGCAGGCTTGTTTTAATTACGCAAAATGATCACCACCGTTTTAAAAATAGAATTAATTTAGATTTTATTTTACCGACTTTTCATTTAGATCAAAAGAGTGCTTTTGTAGATTCACAAGCCATCGTTTTAATTGCGATTGATTTGATTATCAATAATGTTGCAAGTCATTTGAGTGAGAAAAAGCTTAAAAGCGATGAAAATAGATAACAGTAGTCAAAATATGACTTTGAAATGGGATAGTTTAATCATATTCAATCAATTTGAATGTTTAAAGGAATTATCGATAAAAAGTAAAGTAGGAAGATATGCAACAACACTATTGATAGAATTCCCCACATGCTTGTGGTGGGCGATATGATCGTTGATGATGGTC
>CAJUOR010000056.1 GCA_910588165.1 uncultured Thomasclavelia sp. | reverse complement strand
TTTGTGGAAAAAAACAAAAGAGCGCCTATCTAATAAAGATAGGCGTTTACTGTGTTTCAATTTCAATATATTTAGCACGCATTTTAGGCATTTTTTTCGTTTGTCCAAACCAAGTAGGCACATCTGTTATCCCCGTGATTTGACCCCATACATGAACAATACTGCCCTCTTCACTTATGCCACCGCTTGTTTGGTCTAAAGTTACCTCTATCGAATCTTCCCAATAAAACGAAAATGAGAATAATGACACAGGTGTGATTTCTATTTGTAACTTTTGTCCCTCTATAGTATGGATGATAGAAGAAACCTTACCTCGATAATAGACAAATGCCTCTTGGTATTGCTCAGGATAATTTAATAATTCATCATAATCATAAGTTTGACATAACGCTTTATAATCTGTCATTGTTTGGTTATCAATTTTCCATTGCACTTCCTCGATTCGCTGATGCCAATCTTTTTGATGTTCCTCAAAAATTTCATGGGTTAGTCCTTCAACTTGTGTTTTTATCTGATCTAATTTTTGTTGATCCAAACTATTTTCCAATTCATCTAAAGCTTCATCTATTTCCAAGGAAATATGATCAATTTGTGTTTGAATAAAATCACGAAGCTCCTTCACATTCATTTGAACCGATGAAATATGCCGATAACTCTCAACCTTATCCAATAAAGCCACTAAACCATAGATATCCGCTGTTTCAGCTTCTTTTCTCCATTTCTGTAAATTCTCATCAATCTTTTTCTCTAAATCAGCTTTGGCCTTTAGGGCATCTTCTTTTGCCCGTTTTAAATTCATTTCTTTTCGCCTGGCAATCTCTTGATGATCAGGCACAGCCTTTTCTTTTTGTTCCTTTTGTTTGAGAATACCACTTGTTTCATCAATAAGCTGATTTGCCTGATAGATAGAATACTTGCCGTTTAAACGCAATAAAACATTGCCATTGGCATAAAGATGCTCTTTCTGCTTTTCAAACGCTTGGGCGAGACCTTTCCCAAAATTATCTTCATTCACTAAAGCTATTTTCTCATTGCCTAAGGCTTCTAAATATTGTTTGCGTAACAAGGCTTCTTGATGATTAGCATAGACTTCAACACACCCGGCAAACTCATTTTCATCTAACTGCAAAACTCGATCTTTAAAATAAGCCTTCGATAAAATCGGGTCGAGTGCCAAATCCTGACTTTCTGTTTCATCTATTTTGACAACTGTTAAATCAGGGTGGAGCTCTAGTAATGCCGTTACCACTTCATCTGCCTGCCAATTTTTATCGCTAGTCATACAATACAGTCCCCAAGCAAAAAGAGCAATGGCTAGACTTATCGTTAAAAGCAACAGCCGACGATCATATTTTTTGACATAAGACTGTACAGCTTGCTTAATTTGTTCAAATTTGTCCATACCATCACTCCTTTATTGGCTATGATTATAACACGTTTTTCTTAAACGTTTCTACCACTTTTCATAGTGAATATAGGATTCTTGAAATTTATTTTTAATATTTGCCTTCTCATCAGGATAACCGAAAGCTATCATCCACAATGGCACAATCTGTTCAGGTAGTTTAAAATGCTCTTTTAACATAGCCACTCTTTCTTCCATTGGATAAACGCCAATCCAAACACTGCCTATACCAAGTGTCTGTGCCTGCAACAACATATTTTGCGTAGCAGCTGCTAAATCCTGCTCACAAAAATCAATCATAGGATTTCTGTTGAGGTTAGCACATACCACCACTCCTAAAGCGGCATTTTGAAGTGGTTTCGCATAAGGTGTAAAAGTGCTTAATGTTTGTAATGTCGACTTATCTTCAATCACAATAAATTCCCAAGGCTGAGCATTTCTAGCTGAAGGTGCACAAAAGGCTGCCTTCAAAATCAGTTCAATATTTTCCTTTTCAATAGCTTTATTCTGATATTTTCTAATGCTGCATCTTTCAAAAATACTATTCATAAAAATTGCCTCCTTTTTCTTTATTGTATCATGACATACAAAAGAAAATAAGAGAAAATTCTATTTAATAATGAGCTTCTGACCCGGATAAATTAAATTAGGATTACTTAAATGATTCAGCTTAGCTAAATGACTGTAAGTGGTATTAAACTTTTGGGCAATACCAGATAACGTATCCCCAGATTTGACAATATAAGTCTTTTGCGTAGATGCTAACTTTTGATTAACACCGGCTTGAACTTTTTGATAATCGTAACCGGCTGCTGTTAAACGATTATAGCGATCTTGTCCATCTCCCCATTGACCTTTAATCACCTCACCGATTAACTGCTCTAATGTCTTTTTATTACCCTCACTTTTAAAGCCATTAAAACCACCATCTTTAATTGTTTTTAATAAATCTACATCATACAAAACATCTTTGTCTAGATAATAACCATCAACATAGCTTCGTGATGTAAATTGATGCAATGGATATTGTGGCAAAGTAAATTCTAAATTACCGCTATTGGTCCCCCAACTAGCCACCCATTTAGTATAGGCATTCGTTTTAATTTTAGTTTCCAAAATATTTTGAGTTGAATATACTCCGGCAAAATAACCTTGACTTTCCATATAGTCACAAAACGTCTTAACCATTGAAGTAATCGTTTCAGCCGGTAAATTAACTTGCCCATTATTAGTATCTTCCACATCCATATAAACAGGCAATTCAAACTTTTTACCTTTAATAAATGAAACAAAGGCTTTGGCTTGAGCTAAAGCCTGCTCATTATTTAAACATGGTGCATAGAAATAGGCACCTACGGCTAACCCGAGCTTCTTCGCTTGGGCATAATAGTTCTCAAATTGAGTATCTTTATAAGATTTGATAGGGTTTCCCCAACCGGCATAACCTGCACGTAAAATCACAAACTTTCCCGGTTGAACACCCGGACGGTTCTTCGTTAAAATAGATAAATCAAAATCAGCTCCTTGATAAGAACTTAAATCATAACCGAAAATCATCACATACTCCCCCTTCTAATCATCTTTTGGCATTTCATCGGTCATTGTATAAAGAAACTTTTCTATCTTATCTCTGATAATTCTAGGAATAGGCACTCCTATGAGTACCATATTTTTTAGAATGCTTACTGCCTCATAAAGAATAAACACAATGCCAAAGAATTCCGCCAAACCGATATAGCCTATACCGACAATCTCTAGCCAATCTTGTGGTAAAAAACCAATCAAATTAAACTGAACAATTTTATCTACAACACATAAAAATATCATTGACATAATCATGCCTACTTTTCTAATTAAACCTGTAACCCCTAGTGATGAATTCATTTTCCCCTCTTTAAAGGCTCTTAAAACATCAAATACAATATCAGCTACCATAGTTACAAGAACAATTTTTAAAATAGGACTATATGGCACTAATACGCCTATTTCTTTCATACTTTTCCTCCTTTCTTATCTTAATATATGTGAAAAAAAACAAGAAGTATTGACAAATGACGGGGATATTTCACATATTTCTACTTAATCATAATGCATTTGCAGTTTAATTATGCTATGATATAAGTAATAGAATATAATGACAAAGGAGCGGTAAAATGAAAAAGTTTTTTAAGGTGTTCTTGGCAGTGCTGATGGCTACAACCTTGGTTGCTTGTGGCAGCAAGGAATCTTACGAAAAGCAAGAAGCGGTTATCAAAGAATTTTTCACCGATATCAAAGAATATGATGTAGAAGGTATGAAAAATGCGTGTACACGTTTTGTTACAGATGACTTTGAAATTATGCGAACAGCAACGGACATTGAAACATTAAGTCTTATTCCTATGTTCAGCGGTGAAAATATGAAAAAAGAAACAAAAATTTTCATCAAGGAATTATATGAAATAATGGTTCGAAGCTATACTATCAAAGACTTCTCCACGGAAAAAGATAAAGTTCTCGTTGATGTTGAGATGGAAATCTATGATTTACCTAATATGACAGATGTTATTAAAGAAGATGAATTTGAAGCCTTCGGTCAACAATTAGGACTTAAACATCCTGAAGAAGTTTTATCTATAATCGAAACTTATGCTGATGACGAAGACCAAATGATGCTTCACATCATGGATATGTTTGCAGCTGATTTCTACGATTTTTTCTTAAGCCGTATTACACAAAACGGTTATGCTGATGTTAAAGCTGTCTTCACTTTAATCGAAGAAGATGGAAATTGGGTCATCGAAAGTATTAAAAAAGCAGATTAATAAACAGAAAAAAGACGTTATCAACATAACGTCTTTTTAATTCAGTTTATTCTACCAACTACCATTTCCAAGGGCAACAATTTCAAATTGCGTACTATAACTTGTTCCACCGGAGAAGAAGCTGGCGCTCTCTCCACCACAGAAAACATCGACATTGGTGCCTGTAATAGCCCCACCACGATCTAACACAATCCCATAGAACGGATCGGGAATACTAAAGCCGTGATTAGATACTTTTAGAATAGAACCAAATGGAATTGAGCCATCTGCTGCCAAAACATAATACTCACCACCATTATAGGACATTGTTACTTTACCGGAATTCTCAACACCGTTTGTTGTTACATATAATCCCGCAGCTGTTCGGTTTCCACAGCCAACACAATCTGCTCCATAACGAGTTAAACGACCGGTGAAAGTTACACCTGTTCCTACTGTTCCTCTTTCCACTACTGCGGCAACAGGTTCTTTCGTGACTTCTGAACCGATTTTCTCTCGCTTAACCTCTTTGCCATTGATTAAACGTTTTTTATAAATAACTTCCTTAATCCCTTCTTGCCCTTCTGACTTAACTCTTGTTCCAAACAAATTAGGATCGGTACTATCAACATATTCAATCTCATATGCAATCTTTTCTTTAACTCGCTCTTCTTCATATGTAACACGAGTAATGTTGATTTTCGCACCTTCTTCTATTTCTGTGTCCATTTTCAAATTGATAGAATCTTCTTCGCCCAATTTTATATTAAGATCGTTTAGTACATTTTCTAATGATGTACTTTTAACCAAATATTTCACAGCTTTTTTCTTACCGTCTTTCAACTCTATACTTATAGCCGGCTCATAATCCTTCAATTCTTGAACGGCCTCTACCTGTTGAAAAGAGATAAGAATAACGACATAAAAGCAAGCTAATAAGCCTAAAATTCTTGTTTTCAAATCTATTTTTTTAAACTTTTCCTTCACTTCTTACACCCTTTCTTGTCCGATATTAAAAATACGATAAGCATTTTGCGTTGTTTGTTTAGCAACTAATTTCTCATCTATGCCTTTAATACGTGCAATTTCTTTAGCAACTAATGGTACATAACTAGAGTCATTTGGTTTACCTCTAAATGGGTGAGGTGTTAAATAAGGACTATCTGTTTCAATTAAAAGCGAATCTAAAGGTACTTTTAAAGCCACTTCCTTCGGAACTCTGGCATTTTTAAAAGTAACCGGTCCTGCCAACGAAATCATAAATCCTATTTCAATAAAATCTAATGCCATTTGAGCACTCCCGCTATAACAGTGCATAACCCCATGCGCTTTAGCTTCCTTTAAAATATCATAGGTATCTTTTAAAGCATCGCGACTATGAATAACCACTGGTAATTGATAGCGTTGAGCTAATGCTAATTGGGCTTTAAAAATAGTCATTTGTTTTTCCTTAGGTACTGTGTCCCAATGGTAATCCAAACCTATTTCTCCTAAAGCCACCACTTTTTCATCTTTTAATAATGCCTCTAAAAGTTGTAATTCTTTTTCATCTGTTTCTAAACAATCTTCAGGACCAATCCCTACGACTGCATAAACATCTTTATATTCATGAGCAATTTGAACTGCTCTTTGACTTGAAATCAAATTATATCCTACAACACAAAAAGTTTGAACATCGGCTTCTCTCGCCTTTTCAATGAACGCTCTTCGATTTTCAAACATTTCCTCACTGTTTAAATGACAATGTGTATCAAAATACATATTTTCACCTCATCTTCATGATAGCTTTTTTATTTTATCATATCTTTATATGAAAATACAATGATTATATCTACATAATTTTATAATTTACCCGAATTGACAATGCCCGATATAAAAGAATATACAGCCTTTTCAACAATTTATTTCACGCAACAAAATTTTAATGCAATTGAAGTAAAATAGCTTTTTTGTAGAAAAAAGAAGATTAAAATAGGAAAATCAGTTCTAACACTTAGAAATTTCCTAATAGTCAAACTGATTTTTTATTTACTTTATACAGCATAGCTATTGCCAATAACATAACCCCTACTTCAGAAACACTTAAACTTAACCAAACACCCGTTAACCCTAAAACATGAGATAAAAGCCACAAGATCGGTAATAATAGCACGCCACCTCTAGGAGCCGATAAAAGTTGAGAAGATTTATCATACATCATAGCTGCCAAATAAGTAATACTAAGGATATTAAAGCCACACATAGGACTAGCCAAAAAATAAAGTTGTAGTCCCTTAACAGCTAGTTTTTGCATTTCCATATCATGTTCATGATTAAGCACTAAACCTAATGGCTCACTAAAGACATAGATGACAATCACCATAATGACTCCGCCAACTATTGTAGCAATAGTAGAAAGCCTATAGATATATTGAATTCTTGCTTTTTCTTTTCTTCCAAAAGCCTCACTGACTAATGGTTGCATTCCCATAGCTAAACCATTAAATATTGATGTCATAACCAAAGCCAAATTTGCCACTATACCATATGCAGCAACAGCGGCTATATGGCTGATATTTAAAATCACTAAGTTAAAGAAAATAATAATAATGCCACTTGAAAATTCTGAAATAAAAGCCGGTAATCCCGATGATACAATATACCATATATCATGATTTAATTTTGTAGAAGCAAGCCAATGAAAGTGATGGCGTTGGGCTTTAAAATGAGGTAAACCTCCCCCTAAACTAACTAATGGGGCTAAACCGGTAGCCAAAACTGCTCCAAACATACCTAAATCAAACACAAAAATGAGGATATAATCCATAACAATATTAAAGAAACTAGCATACAGCATGGATTTCATGGCGACTGTCGGTGCATTATCGTTCCTTAAAAAGCCTAGAATAATATCATTAAAAATAAAGAGAGGACTAAAGAGCAATAAAACCTTCACATAAATTTTTGTCAACACAAAAGTTACTTCATCTGCCCCTAAAAAATATACAATTTGATCCACACAAAAAAAACTTAATAGCATCAACAAACTTGAAATAACAAAACCCACTTTCACAGACAGGCTGAAAATTTGATTTTTCTGTTTCTCATTTTCTTGAATAGCATAGCGAATACCTCCACCACTCCCCAACATCAAGCCCATGCCATGAATCAAACTGTAGATAGGAATGGCTAAGTTTAAAGCAGCCAGTCCGGTTGCACCTATACCGACAGATACAAAGTATGTATCTGCCAATATATAACAAGAAATACCTACCATGCTTATAATACTTAATGTGCAATATCTGACGAGTTGTTTTTTCACTTCTTTTTTCATATCATTACTTCAAAAAATAAAAATACGTCATCATTTCCTATCTTCAAAGGCCTATCGATAGAAAACATGACGTTGCTCATCACCCGGCGGTGATTGTTTTGATTATAAAATTGTATCATTATAACTTAATCTAAAGGGGCTTGATAGAACCCACCATAGAAATTTTCTGTCCGCATAACATTGATAATCGCTTTAGGGTCGACTTGATGAATTAAATGGACAATATCACTTTCTTCATAGCATGAAATAACTGTATGCAACAAACACATCTTGTTATGACTATAACCACCAACAGCTTCCACACAAGATACACCGTGTCGATATGTCGAAACATAAGCTTTCATAACTTTTTCAGCCTTTTGGGTCGTAATCTGTAAAGTTAAGCGTTCATAACGATGATGGAAAGTTTCGATTGTTTTGGTTGAAATAAACTGAAACAAAATAGAATAACCAGCATAGAGCCAACCGAAGATAAAGCCAAAAATACACAAAATACAAGTGTTAAAGATAAAAACATAAGACCAAATAGATTTACCTTTTTTATTAGAAATATATAAAGCAATAAAATCCGTTCCCCCGGTTGACGCATTACCTTTTAAAGCGAAAACAACACTGATTCCATAAATAAAACCACCAAAAGCCACATTTAAAATAATATCATTAAAAATAGGTGGGAAAGTCAAAATCTGTAAAAACGTACTTGTCAGAAGTACTTGCAGACATGAGAAAAAGGTAAACTTAGGACTGATACTTTTATAGCATAAAATAGCTACCGGTAAATTTAATGCAATCAAAGCAAATGAAGTTGAAATAGAACCACCGTATAAAGAAGCAATACGGTCAATTAAAATAGCAACACCGGTAAATCCGCTTGATAATAAGCCGGCACTTTGAACAAAGGTCTTAATCGCAAATGTCTGAAGCAAAGATGAAGCTAAAACAGCTATAAAAGTAATTACATAACGTATTTTTTTATTTTTAAATTTCATGATGAAATCCCCTTTTTTATTCCTATACATTATATAGATTTTATAAAGAAAAGGCAATTCTTTATGGAAAAAAGTAAGCACTTTTCCAATACATTTAAAACATATAGATAAATATATGAGACTTATTGATTTTTAGATTTATAAATCTTATATAATATATCTCTACTATTTAGAAGATAATACCTATGTGCTTTACTGTGCTTTTAAATGAAAAATTCTTGATGTGAAATCACCATTTAGGCGTAAATCTTCCGCCTTTCTTTCACCACAAGTATGGTCCGAAGTAATCAAACCGATATTCATCAATTCGTCACCACCATACAAATATTCATTCTCATCAATACGGTAATTATAATCAGCATTCAAACCTTGTAAAACAATTCTTTGATAATTAACATTCACTTGGTTTAAAACTCGATACCAACCGACAATTGCCTCTTTTTGATCTTTAGATACAACCATCCAGCTTGTGACATTGCTTTCAAAAGGACTTTGTAAGCGATAGAATCTACCAAATTGAATCAACTCACGATGCTGTTTCATCCATTGAATCTGAGATTTAGCTTCTTCCTTTTCTTCCTCACTCATCTTAGTTAAATCTAATTCGTATCCAAAAGTTCCGAAATAAGCGACATCAGCTCGCATTTTCATGGTTGTATGGCGCAAAAGTTGATGATTGGGACTTGCTGATACATGAGAACCCATAGAACTTAATGGATAAACCATGGATGTTCCATACTGAATTTTTAATCTTTCTATAGCATCTGTATCATCGCTTGTCCATGTCTGTGGTGCATAGTACAACATTCCCGGATCAAAGCGAGCACCACCACTCGAACATGATTCAAATAGAATTTCAGGAAATTGAGTTGTCAAGCGATTGTATAAATCATAAATCCCTAAAATATAGCGATGCATAATCTCCCCTTGTTGCTTTGCGGGAAAAGCGGTTGAATAAACTTCAGACATACATCGGTTCATATCCCACTTAATATAAGAAATTTTAGATTCTTTTAATATTTTTTCCAAAAGACCGTAAATATAATCTACGACCTTCGGATTTGCAAAATCTAAAACATATTGATGACGGCCATGAGAGGCATGACGATTTGGTGTTGATAAACGCCAATTTGGATGGGCCTGATATAAATCAGAATCTACGTTAACCATTTCAGGCTCAATCCACAAACCAAACTTTAACCCTAAGGATTCTATTTGTTTAGATAAATGCGCTATTCCATGAGGGAGCTTATTTAAATCCGGATACCAATCTCCAAGTGAGCTTGTATCATCATCACGATGCCCAAACCAACCATCGTCTAAAACAAATAACTCTAAATCTAAATTTTTCGCTTCCTTGGCAATCTCTAAAATCTTCTCTTCATTAAAATTGAAATAAGTCGCTTCCCAATTATTAACCAAAAGCGGTCTAGGACGATCTCGCCAATAACCACGAACTAAACGCTTTCCATACAAATCATGAAAAGTTTGAGATAAACCATTTAAACCCTTTTGACTGTATACAACCACAGCTTCCGGTGTTTGAAAAGTTTCGTTAGGTGCTAAATACCAACTAAAATTCTGTGGGTTAATCCCCATCATCACTCTTGTTACTTCGTATGTATCAACTTCAATTTGAGCTAAAAAATTACCACTATAAATCAGTGAAGCTGCCATCACTTCACCAATATTTTCAGTTGTTTCGGGTCGTTTTAATGCAATAAAAGGATTAAAATTATTACTTGAATTCCCTCTCAAACTTTGAATAGCTGTAATCCCATGATTAAGAGATCTATGTTTAATATGACGTTCTCTTGCCCAAGCCCCAGTTAATTCAATCATCTCGTAACGACTATCAGGTAAATCTAAAGATAGACTCATCACTTTATCTAAATGTAGACTTTGTTCTCCTGTGTTTTTTAAGATTGCACTGCGCATAATCGCAGGTCGATTTTCATCAATTGTATAATATAAATCTAATGTCACCGACAATAAAGTATCTCTTAAAGTTACGACTAATGTTGTCATCTCATTTTCATTTTCGGTATAAATATGTGGGAATGGATGAAAATTCGGTTTACCACTCATAATCTGATGAGTTTCATAAGTAAAATTACACAAGCGACTACCATTTTCTTGAAGTATATCAAAAGCCGGTGAATGCATATCGCCATTTCCGTAACAAGGATATTCCTGACGAATATGTTCCATTGAAAATGACATATCATCTTCATATGTACACACAGCCATTGCCCGTGGACTTGTTTCAAATAAATAATCAAAATCTTCCTTATCACGAATAGTCTTTCCAAAATAAAGATTAGCCAAATGCCCATTGCGAACGACTTTAAAAATATAACTGATTTCATCATTATAAAGATGAAATGTTTTAGTTTGTTGATGGTATTTTATCGGCATAAAAAAACTCCTTTCTTCTATATTCAGTATAGCATATAAAAGAAAGAAGTTTAATATTTAATTAACGCTTAATTTCAATTTTCAATTGCGGTTCTCTACTTTTGAATTTCGCAAAGGCAACAATAGATGCGCCAAGCAATGTGAGTGTATAAACAAAAATATACATAGCCTCTAAGCCGAAAGTATCTTGTAACACACCACCCAATAAATTGCCAATCATAGCACCTAAGCCCGAAGTCATCATAATAATCATTGTTTGTCCCATCACCTGATCGATAGGTTCAAGGTTATAAATCACATAATAAGTTAAAACTGCTGTCAACATTCCAAAGGATAAACCTTGAAACATCATACCGGCACATAAAACTAAAAGATTTGGAGATAAACAAATCAAAAAATTACGTAACACGTAACAAACAGTCGCAAACCCAATAAGCTGAATACTTTTATATCTTCTCATCAAGGAAGGCGTAATTGCCATGACCGGCATCTCGCTAAACGCCATTAAAAAGACTGCAATTCCAAAAAACGAAGTATCACCACCCAAATTATTAACAATATTGATAAGGTAAGTTGATAAAGAAGTTGCTGCGGAAAGCATCAAGGCAAAACCAAACAGTATACCTGTAAAAATAGGGTATCTTCTTACAATATAGAATACAGAGCCACTCTTCTTATCCGTTGAAGTAATCGTTTCAACAGTAGGCATTGTGGATAATAATCCAAGCATACATAAGGTAAAGAATAAAAATCCGATACATAAAATAGTAGGTGTAAAGATGTCTACTAAAAAGCCAAAACCTAATGCACCTACAGCCCATGCGGTTGAACCTAAACCACGTGCTAATCCAAAATTAACATCTTCTCCTATCCGCATATAATCGGAAGCTAGTAGTTGCATAAATGGACCCGCTGATAAATAAAGTGCATAGACAATCATATAAATAACCATAACAAATAATGGTGGAATTGGAAAAAGAGAAATCGCCAAATAAACAATAGCTAAACATGAATAAACAATATAAATCATCTTCTTCACATTTAAACCTTTAATCTTCATCACCAAAGATGACAAAAAAGGTGTCAAGAATATGGCCGCTACACATCCTGAGCCAGTAACTACACCAATCAAGGTATTAGAAACTCCTTTGTATTGAAGAAAAACAGCTACAAATCCCGCAAAACAACAACCCGCAATATAAAATAAAAAAGATAGAACATTATATTTCATCTTGACAGACATTGCTTAGTCCCCCTTATATATTTATAGAAATATTATAAACTTTTCTATATTTAAAGTAAATCTAATTTTTTCAGTATTTAAAAATGAAAAAATTATAATTAAAACAAATTAAAAAGAGGTAAAAAAAAAGGAACCCGGCAGTTAGCTATTGTTGCACAAACGCACTATCGTCGCCG
>CAJUOR010000055.1 GCA_910588165.1 uncultured Thomasclavelia sp. | reverse complement strand
AGCTCATCACCATCTCTTAAAGTCAAAGCAATCTTACCGGATTGACGAATACTCTCAAATTCTTTAATAGCAACACGCTTAACAACACCTAGCTTAGTTGCAAAGAAAATATATTCAGGGTGATGATCTGTTTCAAATAATTTCTTATTTAAAGAAATCATAGAACGGACATATTCATCTTTATCCAAATTCAATAAATTGACTACCGGTATACCTTTAGCTGTCCTGCCAAACTCCGGAATATTATAACCTTTCAGACGATAAACCTTACCGAAATTTGTAAAGAACATCAAATCATCATGAGTAGACATATTCAACATTTGATCAACAATATCATCATCATGAGTGGCCATACCTTTTATACCTCTACCACCTCTATTTTGCGTTTTATACAAATCAACAGGCATTCTTTTAGCATAGCCGTTTGTAGTTAAAGAAATAATAATATCTTCTTCAGGAATCAAATCTTCATCTTCTAAATCAAATGTTCCTTGAATAATTTCCGTACGACGTTTATCAGCATACTTTTCCTTAATTTCCAATAATTCAGTTCTGATAATAGCTAAAATACGCTGTTCATTCGCTAAAATATCTTTTAAATCGGCAATAATAGCTAAGATTTCATTATATTCATTGATAATTTTTTCTCTTTCCAAACCGGCCAATCTTTGAAGCTGCATTTCACGAATAGCTTTAGCCTGACGTTCACTTAAATTAAATTCTTCCATTAAACGCTGTTGAACGACTTCAGTTGAACGACTTGAACGGATTAAAGAAATAATCGCATCAATGTTATCTAAAGCAATTTTCAAGCCCTCTAAAATATGCGCACGGTCTTCAGCTTTCGTCAATTCAAACTGTGTTCTTCTTCTAATGACATCTTCTTGATGCTGTAAATAAAGGGTAATCATTTCCTTAAGATTTAAAATCTTAGGCTGTCCATTAACCAAAGCGTTCATATTAGCCCCGAAAGTTGACTGTAAAGCCGTTAATTTATACAACTGATTTAAAACAACCTCAGGCTGAACATCTTTTCTTAATTCAATGACAATACGAATCCCTTCACGGCTGGATTCATCTCTTAAATCTGTAATACCTTCAATATTCTTTTCACGTACGTGCTCAGCAATTTTTTCAATTAAACGAGCCTTATTAACCATATAAGGAATTTCAGTTACGATAATAGCTTTCTTACCGGCATGAATATCTACAATATCGGTTTTAGCACGCATAATAATTAAGCCATTACCTGTTTCATAAGCTTTTTTAATGCCTGATTTACCTAAGATATAACCACCTGTCGGAAAGTCAGGTCCCGGTAAATAATTCTCCATAATATCAATCACAGAAATTTCAGGATCCTCACTGACTGCTAAAATCGCATCAATAATTTCACCTAAATTGTGACTAGGAATATTAGTTGCCATACCTACGGCAATACCGGTTGTACCATTCACTAATAAATTAGGAAATCTTGATGGTAGAACCTTTGGTTCTTTTTCTTCCCCATCGTAGTTATCTTGATAATCAACTGTGTTTTTATTGATATCTTTCACTAACTCCATTGAGAGCTTAGACATTCTTGCTTCAGTATAACGTTGTGCCGCCGCACTATCGCCATCGATTGAACCAAAGTTCCCATGTCCGTCTACTAACATATAGCGATATGAGAAATCTTGTGCCATACGCACTAAAGCGTCATAGATAGATGAGTCGCCATGAGGGTGATATTTACCCATAACTTCACCGACAATACGTGCTGACTTTTTATAAGCCTTATCACTATGACAGCCTAATTCATTCATACCGTAAACGATACGTCTTTGAACCGGCTTTAAACCATCTCTTACATCAGGTAAAGCACGGTCAATAATAACAGACATCGCATATTCAAGGAAGGAGTCCTTCATTTCTCTAGATAGATTAACTTTTTTTACACCAGATTCTATATCCATTATTTATCCCTTCCTTTCCTAAACATCTAAGTTTCTGACATTCAACGCATTTTCTTGAATAAATTCACGTCTAGGCTCAACGTGTTCTCCCATCAACATATCAAATATCATATCTGCTTCCATCGCATCTTCAATTTGAACCTGTAATAAAATTCGATTTTCAGGATCCATAGTTGTTTCCCAAAGCTGTTCGGCATTCATTTCACCTAATCCTTTGTAACGCTGAATATTGTATCTTGCATTTGGTCCCAATTTTTCTTGTAAAGCTTGTAAATCACCCTCTGAATACAAATAATGTTCTTCTTTCCCTTGTTTTAATAAATATAAAGGCGGTTGAGCGATATAAACATGACCTTCTTCAATTAATGGTTTTAAATATCTATACAAGAACGTCAACATTAAAGTTCTGATATGACCACCATCAACATCGGCATCGGTCATAATAACAATTTTATGATAACGCAATTTACTAATATCAAATTCTTCGTTAATACCTGTCCCAAAGGCTGTAATCATGGACAATATTTCTTTATTACTGAAAATTTTATCGACACGAGCTTTTTCTACGTTTAAAATCTTACCACGCAAAGGTAAAATAGCTTGGAATTCACGATTTCTTCCCATCTTAGCAGAACCGCCGGCCGAATCCCCTTCGACAATAAAGATTTCAGATAAAGTAGGATCTTTAGAAGTACAATCAGCTAATTTACCCGGTAATGATGAAATTTCCAAAGCACTTTTTCTTCTTGTCATTTCTCTGGCACGCTTAGCTGCCATTCTAGCCCTACTTGCCAATAAACATTTATCCATAATCAATTTAGCACTGTTAGGATTTTCTAATAAAAACTTATCTAATGCCTCCGCAAAGATACCCGAAACAATTCTTCTCACTTCGGCGTTCCCTAATTTAGTCTTAGTTTGTCCTTCATATTGAGGGTCAGGGTGCTTAACGGAAATGATTGCGGTTAACCCTTCTCTTGTATCATCACCAGAAAGCGTATCTTCGTCTTTCTTGAGAAAATTATTAGCTTTAGCATAGTTATTGATAATACGTGTTAAAGCCATTCTGAACCCCTCTTCGTGAGTTCCACCTTCATGTGTATTGATATTGTTACAGAAAGAGTAAATGTTAGGCTGATAGCCATCATTATACTGCATGGCTACTTCAACTTGAATACCGTCTTGCAAATCTTCAACATAAATAATATCTTCATGCACTGGTGTTTTGTTTTTGTTTAAATATTTAACATATTCCTTCAAACCACCTTCATAGTGATATTCATGACGTCTAGGACTATCTCCTCTTTCATCAATTAAAACTAATTTCAAGCCTTTATTTAAGAATGCTAATTGTTGAATACGATCTTTGATGGTAGCATAATCATAAGTTGTAGATTCTTGGAAAATAAGCGGATCGGCTTTAAATATAACTGTTGATCCTGTTTTGTCACTTGTTCCAATCTGCTTAAAATCTTCAACAGGTGCACCACCGTCGGCAAACTTCTGATAATAGAGATTACCATCTCTTTCAACATAGACTTCTAGCCATGTAGATAAGGCATTAACAACCGAAGCCCCTACACCATGTAAACCACCGGATACCTTATATCCGCCGCCACCGAACTTACCACCTGCATGAAGCACTGTAAAAATGGTTTCGACTGTCGATTTTCCTGTTTTTTCATTGACACCTGTAGGCATACCACGACCATTGTCAACGACTTTCACAACATCATCAGGCATCAATACAATCTGAATTTCATTACAGTAACCTGATAAAGCCTCATCAATCGCATTGTCGACAATTTCCCAAACCAAATGATGTAAGCCTCTAACTGAGGTTGATCCAATATACATTCCCGGTCTTTTTCTGACTGCCTCTAACCCTTCAAGCACTTGAATATCGGAATCATCATAACTATGTTCTACTTTAACTTGTTCGTCCATCTCTATTAGCTCCTTTCCTTGCTAATTTCAATTTTATTAGCCCTTTGGATAACTTCATGACTTAATCCGTCAATCGAAGTTGTCGTAATAAAGGTCTGAATATCATCACTGACTAAATTTAACAATAAATTCTGACGTTCATTATCTAATTCAGATAAGACATCATCTAATAAAAGAACAGGATATTCCCCTATTTCCTCATAAATTAGCTTTAATAAACCAATCTTCATCGCTAGGACAATACTTCTTTGTTGTCCTTGACTGGCAAACTGGCAAGCTTCCTTATCATTAAGCAATACCTTAATATCATCTTTATTAACCCCTTGATTTGTTTTACCGTAACGATAATCTTTTTCTTTATCTTCTTCGTATAGCCTTATCAAATCTTCTTTGACACTAGGACTATTCACATCAAAAAAAGTTTCATAAACTAGCGTAATGTTTTCATCATGCTGTGAAATTCTTTTGTAAATCTGTTTGGTAAAGTCATTCAATTTAGCGATAAAGTCTGTCCTTTGCTTAGCGATTTCAATTTGTACATCAATCATTTGATGCGTAATAACATCTAAATAAACATCATCTCTTTTTCTTGTTTGTCCCGCTTGTTTTAAATATTGATTACGCTCTTTAAAAAAGTGCTGGAAAGAACTAAAATAAGAAAGGTATAAACTAGATATTTTCGATAATTCAATATCCATAAAACGCCTTCTTATCTTAGGACTTCCCTTAACAAAAAACAAGTCATCAGGCGTAAAGACTACCACATTAAATATGCCGACAAACTCACTTGTCTTATGACATAAAGCCTGATTGATTTTAGCCTGCTTCCCTTTCTCAAACAAAACCATTTCCAAATTTTTTTGTGATGTTTTTGTCTGAACCAATCCGATAATTTTCGCAAACTCCCGCTCAAACATAATCATTTCTTGATTCAAACGGGTTCTAAACGACTTAGCGACGGATAAAAGATAAATCGCCTCAATCAAATTCGTTTTACCTTGAGCATTTTTACCAATTAACACATTGGTAGTTGGCGAGAATGTAAAATCGGCATAGTCATAAGTTCTAAAGTTTTTTAAAGCGATTCTTTGAATTCTCATTGTTCAACTTGATAGCTTTGCTTTTGATACGTGACAATATCTTTGTCACGTAGTTTTCGGCCACGACGTGTATCTACTTCACCGTTCACTTCAACTAATCCCTCGGCAATAATCAACTTAGCTTCACCGCCACCATTGACAATATCAGCTAATTTTAAAAACTGACCTAAAGTAATGTATTCTGTTGTAATCTTTACTGTTTTCATCTTCATTCCTCCAGTATGATTTTTCACTTCATTATAACATATTTTTAACCATAATAATAGCTTAAATAAACAAAAAAAGCTTATTACAAGCCTTTTTGTTATTTATGAGGAAGAGTATATACTATCCTAAATATCGCATATGAATTGAAATTTAAGGATTTTAGTCAATTTTATCTATCTTACATCAATAGACACAGCAAAATTGGTAAGAACATCGTCGGAATATAATTCATCAATTTTAAGTTAGTAATCTTTAATAAATTCAGCCCGGTGGCAATAATAACCAAGGATCCAACACAAGTCATCTCATTAATGACAGTACTCGATAACAAAGGCGCTGCCCACATCGCCAAAAGTGTTAACCCACCTTGATAAATTAAAATAAAGACAGATGAAAGCATAACACCAAAGCCTAAAGTCGAAGCAAAAATCATTGATGAACAAAAATCTAAAGTAGATTTTGTCAATAACATAGTATTGTCATGATTAAGTCCGGCATTTAAACAGCCGACAATAGTCATTGAGCCTACACAAAACAAAAGACTTGAAGTAATAAAACCTTCTGTCAAGGAACGGGTCTGTCCTTCTTTTTTGCGAATATATTTTTTTTCGATACGATTTAGAAATTGTGTAACATGATTATCAATATCTATACCTTCACCGATAATGACACCTAATACCATCGATAAAATCATAATTAAAGTATTTTCACCTTTAAAAGCTTCTTGAACACCAATAAAAAGCGTACATAGACCTAAAGCCTTCATCATCTGATCGGTTAATCGCTCAGGAATACCTTTATTTAAGATTAAACCTATGGTGCTACCGCAAATAACAGATACAGTGTTAATAATTGTACCCAACATTAAAAAACCTCCTATATATTAAGAAAAAGCCAAACTAGGCTTTTTAATAAGTTCTGACAGGTAAAACTAATTGCAATAAAGATTCATCTTCATCACTTTTGATGATAAATGGTTTCATATCACCTGTAAATAAAATTTTAATCTTTGGTTGAGCAATAGCTCGAATAGCTTCTGAAACATATTTAGAACTAAATGAAATATTCAAAGGCTCTCCTTGGAAAAATGAGGAAGACAAATCTTCTTCAACGGAACCTATTTCTTGCGATTTACTAGAAATCATGACATTTTCATTGTTCATTGTCAGTTTAACGATATTGTTGCTGTCAGAAGCAAGTAAGCTTGCACGATCTATCGCACTTAAAATATCTTTAGAGTCGACACATAAGTCATAAGAAAAATCTGTCGGAATTAAACGTGATGTATCAGGGAAAGCACCATCAATTAAACGAGTTTGAATTACAATGTTATCAAGGGCGAATAAAATTTTACGATCTGATACATAAATATCAATATCTTCAACCTTCTCGATAATTTTAGAAATTTCATTTAAACTCTTAGCAGGAATAGTGATATTAAAACGTAAACCTTCATCAACTTGTACAATCTTTTTAGCTAAACGATAAGAGTCAGTTGCAATACAGCTTAATTCACCGTCGATTGCTCTAAAATTAACACCGGTTAAAATCGGACGAGTTTCTTTATCTGTTGTTGCAAAAACTGTTTGATTGATAATTGTTTTTAAGATTAAAGAATCTAATTTAAAATTCTCACCACGTTTAGTTAAGTCAATTTTAGGATAATCAATGGATTTAATTCCATTTAAATTAAATTCACTGCGTTCACCTTTAATACGTGTTAATGTTCCGTCAATAATTTCAATATCAATAAATTCAGATTCGATTTTACGAACAATTTCAGAGATATAATGTCCATTTAAAACAATAGCTCCGCTTTCTTTGATTTCTAATTTCTTTTCTTTTTTTTCAATTCTTGTTTCAATAGTAATATCTGAATCACTACCTGTTAAAATCAATTCATCATTTGTTAAGTTAAATTTGATACCGGTTAAAACAGGTAAAGGACTCTTACTTGAAACGGCTCGAGATACTTTAGTTAAGGCATTTAATAATTCTGTTCTTAAGATTCTAAATTGCATTTTTTAACACTCCTTTTATAGTATTTATATATATTTCTTTTATTTATTATCATCATTAGTGTTGTTGATATGGTGGATAAATAAAGAAAATGTAGATTTTATCATAGAAAATGACGAAAAATCACAGTGGAAAAGATGTGGATTAGTGTGGATAACTTGTGGAAAATCACTTCAACATCGTTTTAAGTTCTATCAATGCTTCTTTATAGGCTTCATCTTTTTTAAGGAGATTAGATACCTTTTCACAAGCACTCATGACAGTAGAATGATCTCGACCGCCAAATTCCTCTCCGATTTTAATAAATGAAAGATTTAATAAATCTCTAACCAAATACATAGCAATATGTCTAGCCATTGTAATGTTAGACATACGACTTTTACCAACTAATTGGCTTAACGTCAGATTGTAGTATTCTGCTACTGTCTTTTTAATCTTTTCAGCAGTTAAGACACCTGAGGTACTTGTTGAACTTTGATCTTTAAAAGCTTCAAGAGCGACATTCATTGTAATGCGATTGATATTTTCTAAAATTGAATAGAAAATCAAGCGATTAACGGCACCTTCAAGATCACGCACATTGCCTGAAAAATTGCTGGCCATAAAGGATAAAACCTCGTCATCAATCGTATCCATATCAAAATTACGCATTTCAAGTTTATTTTTAAGGATAGCTAAAGCTGTTTCAAATTCCGGTGAGTCAATCCCTACTGACAAACCTGAATTGAAACGACTGACTAAACGCTGTTCAAGACCGGATATTTCTTGTGGCATACGGTCACTTGTTAAGACAATTTGTTTCTTTTGCAAAATCATGCGGTTAAAGATTTGGAAAAAGACTTCATGGGATTTTTCTTTACCTGCTAACCATTGAATATCATCAACTAATAAAACATCAACAGAACGATATTTTTCATTAAAGACATCAATTTTTCCATTTTTAATATGGTTAATGTAATCATCTACAAAGTCGAGGCAAGGAATATATAAAACCTTGGCATTAGCACGGTTTTTCTTAACATAATTACCGATTGCATTCAATAAATGCGTTTTTCCTAACCCTGAATTACCATAGATAAAAAGCGGATTAAATGATTCGCCTGGATTGATAGCCACAGCTAAGCTTGCTGCTTGAGCTAGCTTATTGCTAGTACCGACGACAAATTGTTCAAATGTAAACTCTTCTTTTAAATTACTTTTAATTTCAACGAGGTGTTCAGGTGCATTATCGGGATTATCCAATTCGTCTTTTAAGATAATTTCAATTTCATCACATCTCATATTAAAACGATGGCTAATCGCTTCTTTAAGCATTTCTTTATCTGTACTAAGGACCATTTTTTGCAACTGCATTTCGACAACAAGTTTGGCTAAACCGTTTTTAAATTCCAAAAGGCTAGCCGAACTATAAAATGTATCATATTTTACTTGATCGTTAAGTAATTCTTTAATGTCGTTTAAACAGTCAGTCCACATTTTTTGTTGTTCATTCATACTACGACACCCCTTCTTAATAATTATAATCAAATTATTAAGAAAAAGCCATAGTAGAAGGTTGAAAAGTTAATAAAAAATGTCGATTAAAGAGGTTATCCACAATTAAAAGCGAAAAAGTGTGGATTTCTCTTTTTAGATACGTTTTTTTTCTATTAAGAGCTATATGAGCGAGTAAAATAATAATTTTTTCAAAAAAAAGATTATAATCTTAGGATATAAAATATATAAGGAAGGTTTGTGATGTGTATAATTTTTTTAATATTTTCCACAAAAGAAAGAAAAACCACCTCTTTTTGCACAACAAATAGTTTGATATTTTCTTGTCTTTTTAGAGTTATCCACATAAATAGGAAGAGGTTTTCCTCTTTGTTGATTTTATTTTATCCACACGTTGTGGATAATGTTGATAATTTTTTATTTCCCTCTGTTTGTTCACTGCTTTTACCACTATAAAAATATTGATATATTCATTATAATTTAAGTTATCCTCTATATGTGGATAACTATATTTCACCATTGTTTAAAACCATGTGGAAAGATAAAAAGTGATGTAATCATCATGTTTTTTCATCTTTTTTATTGACTTGAAGGCTACTTTAGGCTAAAATAGTAACGCATATGTTTAGAATGTATAAAAATATTTAACGTAGGAGGTCAATTCAAATGAAAAGAACATATCAACCAAATAAAAGAAAACATAAGAAAACTCATGGTTTTAGAGCAAGAATGGCTACTGTTGGCGGGCGTAAAGTTTTAGCTAGACGTCGTCAAAGAGGAAGAAAAGTTTTATCTGCTTAATAAAAAAATCCACTTTATGTGGTTTTTTTTCTAGGTAAAGGCTATGAAAAAAGCTCTTAGAGTCAAACGAAACGAAGATTTTCAAACAATCATTCAAGCAAGATGCAGTGTTGCTTGCAAGGAATTTGTCCTTTATTCTCTTGAAAATGATTTTGGGCATGCGAGAATTGGGTTTTCGGTCAGCAAAAAACTCGGTAACGCTGTTACACGAAATCGGATCAAACGACAAAGTCGCGAGATGGCTAAAGTTGTGTTTGATAAAAATCAAGCATACGACTATGTATTGATAGTGCGTAAAGGCTATTTGGATAACGATTTCCAAACTAACTTAGCTAGCCTCAATACATTATATAAGCGTATGCAAAAGAATATTTCAAAAAAGGAGAACAAACATGCTACTAAAAGATCGTAGAGTTAAAAAGATTTTATTTCTTGTAGCTATTGTATTTGTTTTAGCTGGTTGTACAGCTAACTTAGATGCAAGCGGAGCTATTAAACCCGAACGTGTGATTGACAACAATACAGCTTGGACATTAAGTCAAGGCTGGTTTGATTTTTTAATTGTTATGCCAATCGCAAAGTTAATTTTACTAATTGAAGGTTGGATTGGAATTGTCGCAGCTATTATTATTGTTACAATCTTAACAAACGTTCTTACATTACCGTTGATGATTAAATCAACTGTTATGTCACAGAAAATGCAGGCTTTACAACCACAAATGGAAAGAATCCAAAATAAATACAGAGGGCGTACAGACCAGACAAGTAAAGCTAGAATGTCTACTGAAATCAACAACCTCTACAAGAAAAATGGTGTCAAGATGGGACAAACAATGTTACTTCCATTCTTGAGCTTCCCTATTATGATTGCCATGTGGCAAGCAGTGCAACGTATTCCTAGTGTTTATGAAGCAACTTTTGCCGGATTAAACTTAGGTAAATTACCAATGCAGATGATTACAAGTGGACAATGGGCTTATTTAGTATTGATTATCGTATTAGCTTTATTCCAATTTGCATCTATGCAGTTACCACAAATTTTACAAAAGAGAAGCAAGAATTACAGAGCACCTAAAAAAGGTAAGAATTCAATGTTATTGATGAATGTTTATATGATGGTATTGATTTTAATGGCTTCATTAAATATGCCAAGTGCAATGTCAATCTACTGGATTGTTACTTCAATTATAGCTGTTATTCGCTCAGTTTATATTCATTATCAATATACAGAAAAGATGTAGTAAAGAGGTATTTGTTATGGAAAAATTTACAGGAAAAACAGTTGAAGAAGCTATTTCTCATGCTTGTGAAGCTATGGGAGTTAGTGAAAGTGAGTTATTCTATACAGTTACTTTTGAAAAGAAAACTCTATTTACGAAAAAAGTTGAAATTGAAGCTTACTGTATGAAAACAGTTGAAGCTTTCATCATTGATTACTTAACAACCCTTTTAACCGATATGCAATTTGAAAATGAAGTAACAACTAAGATGGTTGATGGACGTATTATGGTTAATCTTAATACCAATAACAATTCGATTTTAATTGGTAAAGGTGGCGTTATTTTACGAGCATTTAACACCTTGGTTAAAACAGCTGTTTCAAATACATTTAAAAAACGTATTGAATTAAGCGTAGATATTAACGGTTATAAACAAGATCGTTATAAAAAAGTTGCGAGTATGGCTCAAAGATTAGGTCGCAGTGTTCAAAAGAACCGTGTTGATGTAAAATTAGATCCTATGCCAGGTGATGAAAGAAAAATCATTCATCAAACTTTATCAAATATGAACTATGTGCGTACTGAAAGTTTTGGTGAAGGTAAAGATAGATACTTAATGATTATCTACGATGCTTCAAAAAAGAAAAATGCATAAATTCAAGACGCTAATCGCTTTGATTAGTGTCTTTTTTGTTATGAAAAATAATTAAAGTCTAAATGCTAATGATTATAGATAATGGAAGTGAAAGGGATAAAACTACTATAATATCAAAATAAGTGAGGTGAGGTAAATGAAAGTAAAAGAAATAGATTAAAGAAAATCTAGTTGTGATGATGTCAGATCAATTAGTAAAGAAGTTGATTTGCATAAAATTTTAAGTGAAAATGTCATTAAATATCAATCATGATATAAAGCTGGAGAAAATGAAGATGTGTTTGAAAGTTTTAGGCGAATATTAAAAGAGTCTTTACAAAATAAATGACAGTGTTATAAATTTTTAGTTTTAATTGATATATGAAAAAAAGAGGTTTCACACTTTACTTTAATAAGCTCCCTCTTACATCTATCGTTATTTAAAATTTTCATGCCAACTCAATACAACACTGTGAGCATCTTCTTTAAAACCATGATTTTCATAGAATTTAACGCATGGATAGTCCCTTTCGGTAATTAAAGAAAAGTAGTAAATTCCCTCTTTTGCCATTTCTTCCTTAGCAAAATTCATCAATTTCTGTCCTAAATGCTGTCCTTGGCATTTTGGGTGAATACTGAATTCTTCTGCCATCAATAGTTCCTCATTTAGATAAGTCATGATTTTACCACAAAGCATACCGACAACTTCGCCATTTTGAATAGCAACAAAACCTCTTGATACCGGTGATGACATGATTTGAGAAATTCTATTATAAGCAGCTTGATAACTCCAGTTTTCATTCCAAGGCTCACCTTTAAAGGCTTCTATCAATTCGTAAGCGGCACTGTGATAATCATTTAAAGTTATTTGACGTAAGCTGATATCATCATTTTTTATTGGGAAATAAGGACATTTTTCCTTTAAACATTGGTTATTTTGACAATGATAAGTGCAAGTTATTGGCGTTTTTTCTAAATGAATATCATACTGTTCTTTAACAAAATCAATTGCACAAGATAGAGCGATATAGGCATTTCTTTTACAGCAACGAGGTCTTTACCCCACTTGAAGCCGAGACGGTCAAGCAGTATCGAGAGCACC